>JALEYA010000018.1 GCA_022779945.1 Oscillospiraceae bacterium
TTGCTTACTTTCTGACGCGCCTGTCAGGCCGTTAGACGGCTTCACTGCCGCCTTAGTTTCTTCTTTATCAAACTTTCTCTCCCGTGTAGGAAGCTTCTGCTACTTGGTCAGTGCCCGCGCGGCATTAGCGCAAAGGTAGAAGAATTCAAAGCAAAAGAGAACAAACTGACTATCCGGCAAAAACAACGCTGTAATACTTGAATAAGCCGAAACAGAACGGCACAAAAAAGTGAAGCACCGGGTCGGTACTTCACTTAAATTGTTTTTCAGAAAATTAACATCTATTACAGCGTGTTCGTGACATCTTTTACGCTTTTTCCTAATTCCCCAAGGTCTTTTTGCAATTCCTTGTCAGTCGCAACCGCTTTCCCTAAATTCTTCAAGCCGCTAAAATACCCTTTCATCTCATCTATATAACTCAGTTTCTGTCCGGGATAAGGCTTGCCGCAAATCGGGCATATAAATTTTCTCTTATTTGGAATTACTGTTGCAGAGAACCATCGGTCAAGCAGATAAAATACGCCCAATCCGCCGACAGGCATAAGGGCAAGTCCGATCACCCAGTCCTTTCCTCTGACCACTTTTTCAAGCTCGGGAACACCGAGATTTCCGCACTTCTCGCATCGTTTTAAGATTCCGTCCTCTTCTGCCTGGTCATACTCTCGATTGAGAATATCCACCATTTCTTTAATATACCGATCCTCTTTTTTCATCTCTGTTTCCTCCTTCTTATCTTAAATAATCAGCCAACGTAATCCGGATTCCGAGTTCTGAATTTCGGATTGTTTCGTTCACACTTCTGAAACCGGCCTGCACCGCTTGGGTATTTGCATTGATGGCTGCTATATTCGCCTGAAGCTGTTGCTCAATCAGTCTTTGCTTTCTCATCATTTCCTCATGCTGACGGGATCTCTTTAAGCTTTCACACGCGTCACCGAGTGACTTTTCCGGAAACTTCGCCAAATAGTCCCGCACATAGATCAAATCACCCAAACAACTCAATTCGCGCGGGATGTGATAATTGTTATAATACCTCGCGATATCATCCGCTTTCGCTTTTACTATGTTCTCCACTCTGACAGCTTCGGGATGCACTTTCGAAATCGTCTGTGCAAGTTCTTTCTGCTTTTTCCGAACTCGCCTTTTTAACAAATTGATCACAAGCACAACAAGCAAAATCGCAAGAATCATAATGAATATAGCAAAATATGTAAACGATGAACCCAACAGGGAGGTTCCGTCTTCATTCGGAATAATAACAGACATTAAAAATATAAAGCTGAGACATATCCCTGCACCTAAAAAAGGACTGAGGAAAAGAAGAATAAACTTGTTCGTCTTCTTGACACTTGAAATTTCTCCGTTTTTTCGTTGAACAACGCTCATAATATTCCAGTATTGTTTTTTCAGATTATCCAACTCATTGAGCATCCGCTCTGCCTGATTCAATACGCTCAGCTGAGCCTGACGATTCATATATCCGATTGACGCCATTTCTATATCCTCCTGTTTGTACTAATATTTTCCTATATTCGTCATTATACATATATTTTTTTAGTATGTCAATAATATTATACCAAAATTTTAGTATAGTAAGCAGCGGAGGAATCAGCATGAACAGAATTCGTGAACTTCGTGAGGACAAAGATTTAAGACAGATTGATGTTGCGGCGGCAACGGGAATTGATCAGAAAACGCTTTCAAACTATGAGACGGGAAAAACCAATCCTGACAGCTTTGCGATTATCCGGCTTGCCGACTTTTTCGGCGTTTCGACCGATTATCTTCTGGGAAGGTCAAGCGATAAGAACCATTCGTTGGATTCCCTTGTAAAAAAAGCCGAAAAGCTTCAATGTGAACTGGACAGGATCATCAAGGAACTCAAACAATTTTAATTTTTCGTTCGGAACGCCTGTTTCGAACGCTTTTTCTTGCATTGCACACTGAAATCTGTTAGTATATAGTAAGGTAAATTTTCGAACAGGAGAAATCATCATGACGAAAAAACAAAAGATCACTACCGCCGTAATTTGCCTCGCCCTCGTTGCCGTGTTCTTCACCGGCGGATACTTTTACGGGAAATATCAGAAATTTTTGGACTATCGCGCCGACAAGACCCCCTTGCCCACCGGCTTTACCTATACGGCGCACACAGGCTGCGTGGACACCGAGGAAAACAGCCTCGAATCCATCGTAAAAGGAGCCGAATGCGGCGCAAAAATCGTTGAATTTGACCTCAATTTCACGGCAGATAAAAAAGCTGTCCTTTCCCATGACGACCCGAAAGGCGGCGAAGTCACGCTCGAACAAGCCTTTAAAAAGCTTTCCGAATATGAAACGCTCGGCGCCAATGTTGACGTAAAAAACACAGCGAACCTTGCCGAAGTTCAGGAGCTTGCCAAAAAATATGACCTGCTTGACCGGATTTTTTACACGGGAATCAAACTTGAGGACGTTGAGACGGTAAGACGCGACAGCCCGTATGTAAAATACTTTCTGAACGTGGAAATCCAAAAATCGAAGAATACGGATTCCGAATACATCGACTCTCTTGTCAAAACCGTTTCCGACAGCGGCGCCATCGGAATCAACTTCAACAAAAACAGCGCCTCAAAGGAAATCGTCAAAGCCTTTCATGACGCAGGACTGCTTGTTTCCGTCTGGACAGCGGACAGCGATTATGATATTTACCGTATATTGTCTCTTTTGCCGGACAATATTACTACAAGACGTCCGGATAAGCTGAAGCGGTTCGTCAGTGACCGAATTTCCGAATGATTTTTCTTGACGTAAAGATCGGTTTCTGTTAAAATAAAGGTTGAATTTTATTAAAGGAGTTAACCAAAATGGAAAAAATTAAAATGGGTAAAATCGTTGAAATGGACGGCGACGAGATGACAAGAATCATCTGGAAGATGATTAAAGACGAGCTTCTTTCTCCGTTTGTTGAACTGAACACCGAATATTACGACCTCGGACTTGTCCACAGAGACGAGACGAACGATCAGGTCAGCATCGATGCCGGCGAAGCCATCAAAAAGTATCACGTCGGTGTAAAATGCGCCACTATCACCCCCAATGCACAGCGTGTTGAGGAGTACAATCTCAAGGAAATGTGGAAAAGCCCGAACGGTACGATCCGTGCCATCCTTGACGGTACCGTTTTCCGTACCCCTGTTTTGGTCAGCGGCATCAAGCCCTCCGTCCGCTCCTGGGAAAAGCCGATCACAATTGCCCGTCACGCATACGGCGATGTTTACAAGTCAACCGAGTTCCGAATCGAAAAGCCGGGCAAGGCCGAGCTTGTTTTCACATCCGAGGACGGCGAAGAGAAGAGAGCCACCATTTATGACTTCGAATGCGGCGGCGTGCTTCAGGGTATGTACAACAAGGACACTTCGATCCGTTCTTTCGCCCATTCCTGCTTCCAATATGCACTTTCCACCAAACAGGATCTCTGGTTTTCAACAAAGGACACGATCTCAAAGCAGTATGACCAGACCTTTAAGCTGATTTTCCAGGAAATTTACGAAAATGAGTATAAGGACGCTTTTGAAAAGGCCGGAATCGAATACTTCTACACCCTGATCGATGACGCCGTTGCAAGAGTGATCCGCTCCAAGGGCGGCTATATCTGGGCGTGCAAAAACTATGACGGCGACGTCATGAGCGACATGGTTTCGACCGCTTTCGGCTCGCTTGCCATGATGACGAGCGTTCTCGTAAGCCCTGACGGAAACTACGAATACGAAGCCGCCCACGGCACGGTTACCCGTCACTACTATCGCCACCTCAAGGGTGAAACCACTTCCACCAACCCGATCGCGACCATTTTTGCCTGGACGGGTGCCCTTCGCAAGCGCGGTGAGCTTGACGGTAATACCGAACTGACAGCTTTTGCGGACAAGCTTGAAAAGGCTTCGCTTGATGTCATCGAAAGCGGAAGAATGACCAAGGATCTTGTCGGTCTCTGGCAGGGCAGCGAAGCGGTTGCCCTTTCGACCGAAGAATTCATAAAAGCCATCAGAGCCGAATTGGAAAAATAAAATCCGGAGTGATTGAATGCTTGGAATTGTAGACGTTGGCGGAGGGATGCGGTGTATATACTCCGCCGGCGTATATGACTGTTTTTATGACCGCAAGATCGATGTCGGATACTGTCTCGGCGTTTCGGCGGGAAGTGCCAACCTTATTTCGTATGTCTGCGGACAACGGGGAAGAAATCTTGAATTTTACTCAAATTACGCGCTGAGAAAAGAATATATGAGCGTCCGTAATTTCGTAAAAACCGGCTCGTATATCGGGCTTGACTATATCTTCTCTACCCTTTGCAATACGGACGGGGAGTATCCGCTCGATTTTGAGCATTTCAAAGAGAGCGGCATCATTTACCGCGCGGCGGCAACGAGGGCAAGTGACGGAAAAAGCATCTTTTTCGAAAACAAGGACGTAAAAGAAAACTGCTATGACATTCTCAAAGCCTCCTGCGCCCTGCCTGTTGCGTGCAAGCCCTACCCGATTGAAGGTGAGCTGTTTTTCGACGGCGGAATCGCAGAACCGATACCGATCTGGAAAGCATTTGACGATGGGTGTGACAAGGTTATCCTTGTTCTGACGAAGCCGAGGGAGCAATACACAATACCCATTGGGAAAAAGAAACTGGTTCATACCATTCTGAGCCGATATCCGGCCGTAGCCGGGCTTATGGATAATCTTCATCTTCGGTCCGAACAAGTTCTCAGCGAGGCGAAAATGCTCGAGAAAGAGGGAAGACTTGTTGTTGTCGAGCCGAGAGACTGCTTCGGTATGAAAACACTCACAAGAGACAAAATCACCCTTTGTAAAATGTACCGTCAGGGTTATGAAGATGCCGGACGGTTGATTGACAACAGAACCATATAAAAGCGCCGCAGTGTTCACGGAAGCACTGCGGCGAAACTGTTTTAACGAAAAAACTGCGGAGCCGAAACCCCGCAGTTTTTTGTTGTTCTTATTTACCGTAAAGAAGCTGGTCACCGTGTGTTGCATACATATCGTAGCAGCAAACGATCTTTCTGCCGGTCAGACGGTAAATCAGGTTGAGAATACTGATCCAGAATCTTCCGAGGAAGGAGTGACAGATACAGTGGCAATCGCTTCCGCCGTGATCGGGCTCTTCATACTTGTCAAGATAAATCGTGACTTCCGTCGGTCTGAGCATTCCGGTGGTTTCGTCTTTCATAGATGTATTCAGTTCAACATCCTTTACGCCGACATTGCCGGAATCATCGACGATCATAATCTGATAACTCGTATCATAGGTAAGATTAATGGTCACATCACTGTTCTCGTCAAGCTTTGTTGTTGTAACAATTTGTCCGCTTGAATTAAAGATCTGAACCGTTGCGCCCGGAATAATTTCCTTGTTGATTCCGTAGCCGTGAATGTTGACCGTATAATTCTTTGCCTTATGATAGTACTTTGCGTATACCTTAATCGTGTCACCCTCTTTTGTACCGACAGGTACCGTAAGATGGTTCAGATCAATATATTCTTCCTTGCCGGGCTGTGTCTGCCACTTACCGGAGAACTCGTAGATATACGTTGCATCGGCGGTTTTTGTAAGACCTGTCGGGTTGTTCTTGGCAGCCGCACCGTATTGGAAGGTTTCGCTTGCAAGCTCAGTGCCGTTCCAATCACAGTAAACAATGTTGTAGCTCTTTGCGATCTGCTTATACTTGGCGCAGATGGCTACGCTGTCATAAACTGCCGTGTAGTCGTAATCCCAACCGGTGAACTCATATTTGTATTGGAGATTCTCGTCCTTCTTCGGAGGATCAAACGGATACTGTGCCGCATGACCGTGAAGGATAACTTCGTCAATGGTAAGTCTTGTGCCCTCACTCCAGAACGCAACCTTGTAGTATACGTCATAGCCTTCAAATTCAGCATAAACCGTCATGTTCTTCGTGATTGACTTCATGTCATTGAGTGCCGAATCGGTCTGACCGTGTTCGTCATAGGTCCAGTCAATCAGCTTATAACCGCCCCATGTGTAGTCCTTTTCACGTTTGGGAAGAATGTTGGACGGATAGGTGACTTCGTCGCCGACAAGGTAGTATGCCTCGTTGACCTTTGCAGTCTTATAGGTCTTGGCAAGCTTCGTTCTGCCGTTGTTGAGTTCATAATAGGTATCGGTTGTCCACGGGTTGAAGAACTCAACCTTGTAGTAAACGTTGATATCGTCCTCGTTCGCCATCTTGCCGCGTTCATATTCAATTGCTGTGCAGGTTCCTCTTGTACAGTCACGCTGTTTTGCATAAGCGTCCTTAACGGTCGGATGCTCGACATAGTGCCATGCGCCCCAGATATGTCCTAACGGCTCGGTATCCTTAACAAGATAGCTGTGTCCGCAGGGAGTGCCGTTGGGATTCGTATTCGTACAGGTGTAACGGATGCCGCCCGGTGTTGTGCAGGTTGCGTCCTCATAGACACCCTCATCATATTTGTGACCGTAAGCGGGAACGAAATCGGTTCGGATCGTCTTACCGCAGCCCTTACAGGCAAGAATCGTGAAGCCGGATTCGGTACAGGTCGGATGATACAGAGTCGAAACAAAATCGTGGTCAACGGTGTTCGTTCTTCTAGTCTGGATGTGGTTCGGATTGTTCTTACAAGTTCTGGTTTCAACGCCGCGCTCACTGCAGGTTGCAGGAGTTGTTGTCTTCCATTCGCCCCAGTCGTGACCGAGTGCTTCCGTGGTTTCGGTCTTCGTCTGATCACAGCGTTCGCACTTGTAAATCGTGTAACCCTTGCCTTCGCAGGTTGCGTCAACACTTTCAACCACAACGGAGAAAGTATGACCGAGTGCTGTGCCGGTTTCATTGATGACGTAGGAGTAACCGCAGGTCTTGCAGGTGTAAGTCGTGAACTTATCGCTTACGCAGGTAGCTTCGGTGACGGCTGTTTCCATGTCGTGACCGGTCTTCGGAACAACTTCTGTCCTGGCTGCACCACAGTCATCTCTCTTACAGGTGTAAGTCTTTTCGCCGTCGGTTGTGCAGGTGGCGGGCGTTGTGATTTCACCGTCGTTCCAGTCGTGACCGAGAGCCGGAAGTGTTACTTCGTAGGTATAGCCGCAGGCCGCATCGCCTGTATGCTCGGTGCAGACATATTCCTGAACACCCGTTGTGGTGCAGGTCGGCTGAACCTTAATATCGCCGGCAACCATTGTGTGACCGAGCTTCGGAAGGGTTACGGTTTCGGTGTGAATCGGACAGTTGACATTCGCACAGGTTCTGGTCTTTTCGCCCTCTGCGGTTGCTGTCGGGTAAGTTGTAATCTCCCAAGCGCCCCATGCGTGACCGGTCTTGGCAACGGTTTCGGTATAGCTGTGACCGTCAACGTCAGCGGCGCAGTTCTTACAGGTGTAAGTCTTCACGCCGTCCGCTTCGCAGGTGGGCTCGGTTGTGATTGCAGATTCATAATCGTGTCCCGTGGCTTCGGTAACGGAATCAATGTAGCTGTAACCGCAATCCGTGCGTGTGCAGGAATGTGTTGTCCAGCCGGCAGTTGTGCAGGTCGGAGCCGTTACAACGTGGCTGTCCATCTGATGACCGAGAGGAGCAACATAGTTGTCGAACATCTCGTAACCGCAATCCTCGCAGGTATACTTGGTGTAGCCGGCAGTCGTGCAGGTTGCTTCGGTTACTGCGCCTGCGCCGTAGGTGTGACCGGTTGCCGGGATTTCTTCGGTATAGGTGGCGTCACAGCGTGAGCAGGTATAAGTCATAACGCCCGTTTCTGTGCAGGTCGGAGCGGTTGTCTCAACACCGACATAGTTGTGGCCGAGAGCAGCGGTCTGCTTGGTGAAGGTTGCCTGTACTCCGTGCGCACAGATTGCGCAGTCCGGATTGATGCAGGTGTAAGCCGATACGCCCTTTTCGGTGCAGGTCGGATTCTGCTTGACTTCAACGTTCCAGGTGTGCTCGGTGCTGTTGATGACATATTCCTCATAGAACTTGTCATTACACTTTGAGCAGGTGTAAGAAATCAGTCCGGAGTTACCGTCACTGGCTTCTCTTTCCACTGTGCCCTTACCGTAAGTGTGGCCCGTTGCCGGAATAACCTCGGTATAGGTGTCGCCGCAGTTTGCACAGGTGAATGTCTTAACACCATTTGTTGTGCAGGTGGCGGGAGTTGTTTCAACACCTGCGTCATAAGCGTGACCGGTGGCATCGGTGATGACCTTGTAGCTGTCACCGCAGCCGGAGCATACCATGACGTCGTAGCCCTTGGATTCGCAGGTAGCCGCAACGGACTGATCTGCATCCTTAGCGTAGGTATGTGCAACTGTTGCAACGAAGTCTGATTTATAAGTATGGGTTGCGTCGTTCTGACAGGTGTAGGTGGTATAACCGTATGCACTGCAGGTCGGAGCAGTTACTTCTGTCTTATAATTGTGTCCGAGCTTCGGAAGAACTACGTCATACTCATGACCGCAGTTTGCGCAGACATAATGCTCGTTTCCGTCCGCTTCGCAGGTGGCGGCGGTTGTTGTCTTCGTGTAGTTATGACCGATTGCCTTACCCGTAACAACGATGTATCTGAGTCCGCATCCGTTGTCGCAGGTCCATGTCTGATACGGCGGAACGGTGCAGGTGGCAGGCGTCTGATCCGCTTTCATGTTGTGACCGGTAGCCGGGATAACCTCAGTGCGGGTTGCCGGATTATCGGGAGTGCAGTTTGCACAGTTCGCCTTAATGCAGGTGTAGGTCATAAGACCTTCAGTTGTGCAGGTAGCGGCGGTTGTAACTACGCCGTCGTTCCACTCGTGTCCGAGCATCGGGATCGGTGCATATTCAACATGGGTCGGATCGGTACCGCAAACGCGCTTCTTGAGTCCGTCCGCATCGTTGGTCGGCTCGGTAACGGTCGTCCATTCGCCCCATGCATGACCTTTTGCATCTTTGAAGCTGTCGGAAACCACATAGTTTTCGGTGCAGTTTGCACATCTCTTAATGGTGTAGCCTTTTTCCGTGCAGGTCGGAGCAATTACTTCTGTAATTGAGAAGTCATGTCCGGTCTTCGGAATGGCGGTTTCAATCTTCGCGTCACAGCGTGTGCACTTATATGCCTTTACGCCGTCTGTTGTGCAGGTCGGCTCGGTGACGGTTACGGCTGTTGTGCTGTAATCGTGTCCGAGAGCATCACGGGTAATGGTTTCGGTGTAATCGCAGTTCTTGCACTTGTAAGCGAAGGAGCCTTCTGTATCACAGGTCGGAGCAACGTCCTTAGCAGTGTCACGCTCAAGGGTGTGACCGGTTGCCGGAAGTGTAACGGTCTGGGCAACGTAGCCGCATTCCGCAACGGAGCACTTAACGACCGTTGTGCCGGCAGTTGTGCAGGTTGCCGGGGTGGTTACCTGTGTATAAGTATGCTCTGTCTTCGGAATTTCAACCTCAAGGGTTGCGTTTTTCTTTGCGGCTACGCAGTTATCGCAGCCGGTGCAGGTATAAAGCATTGTGCCGACTTCATAGCAGGTAGCGGCCTTCTTGATCGTACCGGAATCCCACTTATGACCGATGGTCGGAATCTCGCAGGTTTCAAAGTGGCTTGTATTGTTTCTACACTGTCTTGTCTTTTCGCCCTTCGTGGTTTCGGTTGCGGGTGTGGTGATGAACCATTCGCCCCAGTCGTGACCGGTCGGGTTCGAAGTGATGGTGGTAACGGTTTCGGTGCAGCCGTCTCTCTTACAGGTCTTAGTTTCGGTTGCGCCCTCGGTGCAGGTGGCGGCGGTTGTTTTCGTAACCTCGTAGTCGTGTCCGAGCGGATCAACGGCCGTTACGGAATCGAGATAACCGCATGTTTCGCAAACCTTGGCGGTGTAGCCGCCCTTTGTGCAGGTCGGGTCAACCTTCTGCGTCTTGAGGCTGTGTCCGGTTGCCGGAATAACTTCTGCGTCCTTGGTTGCGTCGCAAGCGGAGCAGTGTGTTGACTTGGAGCCGGCATCAATGCAGGTAGCTTCCTTGTCAACCGTCTTTTCAGCGTTCCAGCTGTGACCGTTAGCCGCAGCGGTCTGCTTGATCTCGCTCTTGCCGCAGGCGCAGGAATAAGTCGTCAGTTCCGGTGTTACGCAGGTGGCCGGGGTAACGGCTCCTGCTGTGTAAACGTGTGCGTTCGGGTTCGTTGCGATTTCTTCGGTCTTGGTAGCCGAGCAAACCGAGCAGGTGTATTTCATTTCACCCTTAGCGGTGCAGGTCGGCTGTTTCGTAACCTCACCG
>JALEYA010000019.1 GCA_022779945.1 Oscillospiraceae bacterium
GCGCAAAAGGTCATAAGCGAAATGCCGTTCTGATGAATGCGGGTGCGGCTCTCTATATCGGCGGAAAGGCTGACAGCCTGAAAGAGGGTATTGCACTTGCTGCCGAAATCATTGATTCCGGCAAAGCCCTTAAAACGCTTCATAAACTCATCGAAGTCAGCAACCGTCCGGAGGAAGAAGCATGACGATATTGGATCAACTTGCCGATTTTGCAAGAGAGCGTACCGAAAAAGCGAAAAAGAAAATACCGCCCGAAGAAATCAGGCGGCAGGCGCTGGCGCTTCCTAAGGGGAATTTTGCTTTTGAAAACGCATTAAAAAAGCCGGATATTTCGTTTATCTGTGAGTGTAAAAAGGCTTCTCCCTCGAAAGGCTTGATTGCTCCCGATTTTCCTTATTTAGAAATTGCGAAAGCATACGAAGCGGCAGGAGCGGACTGCATTTCCGTTCTGACAGAGCCGAAATGGTTTTTGGGTAATGATGCGTATTTGAAAGAGATTGCAAGCACTGTTTCCGTTCCATGTCTGCGCAAGGACTTTACGGTGGACGAATATATGATTTATGAGGCGAAGGTGCTTGGAGCATCGGCCGTGCTGCTGATCTGTTCCATACTGAGCGAGGAACAAATCAAAGAATATATCAGCATTTGCGATGAACTGGGGATATCCGCTTTGGTGGAAGCGCACGATGAAAGTGAAGTACAAGCGGCACTCCATGCAGGCGCCCGTATCATTGGCGTCAATAACAGAAACCTTAAGGATTTTTCGGTCAATACCGATAACAGCCGCAGGCTTCGTGAGCGGATCCCCCGTGGTGTGCTGTTTGTTTCCGAAAGTGGTGTGAAAACCGCCGGCGATGTCGCAAAACTTCGTCAGATAGGTGCAGATGCCGTGCTGATCGGTGAAACGCTTATGAGGGCAGCGGACAAAAGAGCCAAGCTTGATGAACTGCGGGGTGTGGTATGACCCGGATAAAGCTTTGCGGACTTTCCCGTTGTTGCGATATAGAGGTGGCAAATGAGCTGAAACCCGAATATGTTGGATTTGTGTTTGCACAAAAAAGCAAACGATACGTTACAACAGAAAAAGCAAGAGAGCTGAAACGCATTCTTTCCCCGGACATTCAGACCGTCGGCGTATTCGTAAAGGAAAAGCCCGAATGTGTTGCCGAGTTGCTGAATAAGGGCATTATTGATATTGCTCAGCTTCACGGCGGAGAAGACAAGGATTATATGAATAAACTGCGTCAACTGACCGATAAGCCGATCATCAAGGCTTTTCGCATCACTTCGGCGGTTGATATTGATAAGGCGGAACAGTGCCGTGCAGATTATGTCCTGCTCGATTCCGGAGCCGGAACAGGAACTGTTTTTGATTGGGAGCTGATACAGAATATCAAAAGACCGTATTTTCTTGCCGGAGGACTTTCCCCCGAAAATGCGGAAGATGCAGTAAAAAAATTAACCCCTTGCGCCGTTGATGTCAGCTCCGGCATTGAAACCGACGGCGTAAAAGACAAATACAAAATGGCGGCATTTATTGCCGCTGTCAGGAAGGAAGACAGACAATGACAAATCCGAACGGACGCTTTGGTATTCACGGCGGACAGTATATTCCCGAAACATTGATGAATGCCGTGATTGAATTGGAAGAAGCGTATAATCACTATAAAAACGATCCTGATTTCAACCGGGAGCTTACGGAACTGTTCAACGAATATGCAGGCAGACCGTCAAGGCTGTACTATGCGGAGAAAATGACGAAAGATCTCGGTGGTGCAAAGATTTACCTCAAGCGTGAAGATCTTAACCACACCGGTGCCCATAAGATCAATAATGTGCTCGGTCAGGCGCTGCTTGCCAAAAAAATGGGAAAAAAGCGTCTGATCGCCGAAACGGGAGCCGGTCAGCACGGTGTAGCAACCGCAACGGCGGCCGCACTCATGGGGATGGAATGTGTTGTATTCATGGGAAAAGAAGACACGATCCGTCAGGCTCTCAACGTTTACCGTATGAGACTTCTGGGGGCAGAAGTGATCCCCGTAACCTCCGGAACAGCAACGCTGAAAGATGCCGTGTCAGAAGCTATGCGTGAGTGGACATCCCGTATCAGCGATACGCATTACTGTCTCGGCTCGGTTATGGGACCGCATCCGTTTCCGACCATTGTCCGTGATTTTCAGTCCGTTATCTCCAAGGAGATCAAGCAACAGATTCTTGAAAAAGAGGGCAGACTGCCGGATGCGGTTATTGCTTGCGTTGGCGGCGGATCCAATGCGATCGGCAGCTTTTACCACTTTATTGATGACAAAGGCGTGCGCCTGATCGGCTGCGAGGCTGCCGGCAGAGGCATTGATACCTTTGAAACGGCGGCTACCGTCAACACAGGCAAAGTAGGAATTTTTCACGGTATGAAGTCTTATTTCTGTTAGGATGAGTACGGTCAGATTGCGCCGGTTTATTCAATCTCCGCAGGACTTGATTATCCGGGGGTAGGTCCCGAACACGCGTATCTTCACGACATCGGCAGAGCGGAATATGTTCCCGTAACGGATGAAGAGGCTGTCAACGCTTTTGAATATCTGGCAAAGACCGAGGGCATTATCCCGGCTATTGAGTCATCTCATGCCGTGTCTCACGCGGTAAGGCTTGCAGCGACAATGGACAAAGATAAAATCATCGTTATTACCATCTCCGGAAGAGGCGATAAAGATTGCGCCGCTATTGCCCGGTACAGAGGGGAGGATATCCATGAGTAAGATTCAAAAAGCATTTGAAAACGGTAAGGCATTCATCGCTTTCATCACTTGCGGTGATCCTGATCTGGAAACTACTGCCGCCGCTGTCCGCGCCGCCGCAGAAAACGGTGCAGACCTGATCGAGCTTGGCATTCCGTTTTCCGATCCCACCGCCGAAGGACCCGTGATTCAGGGAGCAAACCTGAGAGCCTTGAGCGCAGGTGTCACGACCGATAAGATTTTCGGTTTTGTCAAAGAACTTCGCCGGACTGTCAAGGTCCCGATGATCTTCATGACGTACGCGAATGTGGTTTTCTCCTATGGTGCGGAGAAGTTTATTTCAACTTGTAAAGAGATCGAAATCGACGGACTTATTTTGCCCGATCTTCCTTTTGAGGAAAAAGAGGAATTCCGGCCTCTGAGCAAAAAATACGGGGTGGATTTGGTGTCCTTGATTGCTCCTGCCTCTGAAAACCGCATTGCCATGATTGCAAAAGAAGCAGAGGGCTTTTTGTACATTGTTTCAAGCCTTGGTGTGACGGAAACCAGAAGTGAGATCAAAACCGACCTTGAATCCATCGTTGAGGTTGTCCGTCAGAATACGGACATTCCATGTGCGATCGGGTTTGGAATTTCTACCCCCGAACAGGCAAAGAAAATGGCGGACTTGTCCGACGGGGTGATTGTAGGTTCAGCAATTGTCAAGTTGCTTGAAATCCACGGTAAAGAAGCTCCCGGATACATAGGCGAATATGTGAAATCCATGAAAGAAGCTATAAAGGCGTTATAATGTTGCAGAAACAACAACCATGATATTCTGAACAAATTTGTCCATTAAAAGCTGAAGAATAAATATCGGTTTGATTCTTACGTCTTCCTCTTTACTCAGACTTTTGTCCGGCTCGATTCCTAACAGTACTTCTCTTGCAAACCATAGTAAAAATATGTATAATATTTCTCAATGCGATTTGTAAATTTGTCAATACAGAGGTGCTCTTATTTATGCGCGAGCAATTTTCTTCGGTTAATGGGATCGATTTATATTCTTTAACAAATCCGAATCTCAAAAGCTTTTGCTTATCTTTGTATATAAGATCCGGAAGCCTGTTTGAAGACTCTTCCGACAATGGGATCAGTCACCTTTTTGAACATATCGTTTTCCGGAATCTGAAGAGAAAATATAGAAGCTTTTATGAGCTACTGGCTATGCACGGTATTGATTTGTGTGGCTGTACTTATAAGGAGTTTATCCGTTTTACCATCAACGGACCTTATTATGAATTCAATTTTGCTATTGAGATTTTGTACGGTCTGTTCGACGAAATTCAGATGTCCTCGGATGAGTTCAGCAAAGAGAAAAAACGAATAAAAGCAGAAATCAGAGAAGAAAATGAGCGGAGCACTTTAGATTATTTTTTAATCGCATCATTTGGAAAAACAGCGAAGCGGAAAAGACGGTATTGGGTTATTGCCGGGTGATAGACGGTATTTCTGTTAAACGAATCAATGCTTTCAGAAGAAAGGTGTTATCCCGCGGAAATTGCTTTGTGTATGTAACAGGAAATGTTTCGCCAGACGGCCTTGAAGAGTTAAGTCGAAATATGAGAAAGCTTGATATTTATCAGGAAAATTCCGGCTTCACGAATACGGTTACCGTCAATGAGGATTTTTTTCATAGAAATGGTAAAGTTCAGGTGAAAAACGGTTATTGGCACTATATTAAAGTGGGATTTGATATTGACTGTTCAAAATATCCCGGCGGTGTTTATGACTTGCTTTATGCGGTTTTGTTTAAGGGAGATAAGGCTTTGGTACATTACTACCTGTCTGAAGACAACCCGATTCTTTACTCTTATGATAGTGCACTTGAGCAATATGACAATATAGGTAACATGAATTTCAGCTTTGAAATTGATAAAAATAAGCTTGAAGAGGCAGTCAGGATTATTGTTGAATTGTTACAGGCAGTGAAAGCCGGTAGGTTTCATTTCGCTGCCAACCTGAAAGCAGAACTGTGTAACGCAGAAAGAGAATGGGACAACCCGGACGACTTAAACTGGAGTATGGCTTATTATAACCATGTGTTAAAAACTCAACCGCTTGATTATTCTGATGACTGTTACGGAAGATTCAAAGTCACAAAAGAACAGGTGATGGGTGCGGCTAACGAGATATTCCGATGCTCCAATATGACCCTTTCGATTAAAGGTGACAAGAAAAAAATCAACATCAATGTTATCGAGAACATTTTGAAAACACTTGATTAAGCGATGAAAAATCCGGGCAAAAATGAATTTTGTCCGGATGAAAATATGTTTGGTGGAGACTGGCGGGCTCGAACCGCCGACCTCCTGCGTGTGAAGCAGGCACTCTGACCAGCTGAGCTAAGCCTCCGTATCTATTAGCATAATACAATCCGACGGAAGAATCAAGTCTGATTTTGAAGATTTTTTATTTTTTTTGCAGATTTTTTCATTGTTATCGGTTCGGACTGCATTTATCTTCTGTTTTATCAGCTCTCATTCGTCGGAGTGTCATTTCGTCCGATAAAATGAAGCATAGCCTCAACGGGTTATGCTTCAACTTATTATGAATTGCCCAGCCAATCAAGAATAGGTGCAAGATTGTCTTCGCTGACAAAATCCATTCCTTTTTCAAAGGTTTCCAGTATGAGTTTGCTGTCGGGATCGTTGCTTTCCTTTAGCTTTGATTTCATCATTCTGACCATCATGCCCATCATCATTTTGTACATACCCTTTAGCTTCGAAAGGTCAAACGCACCCTGCAAAAAGAAAAACGGCTCAGTGATATTGTTTTTTTCTTTGATATCCGCTTCGGCCTTTTCACCGGGAAGTGTTCCGACGGCGCAAACGGCCTTCAGGGAGCCGAAGGCTTCTCTTGCCTGCTCAAGTCCCTGAACGGATCCTGCCATTACCCAGCCGAGATAAATGATCTCACTGTCCTTTTCGACAGAAGCGGCATTACCGAGATCAAAAACGGGAAAGCCGGTTTTTTCGCCGAGCATTTCGGCATATCTCTTTGTCGATCCTGTGTTGGTTGTGTATACAATAGCGGTCATTGTTCATACTCCTTTTCCGATGAAATTTCACCGTTGTTATTGATATTTCCTGCCGGCGTGAGGTCGGCTTTTTCATGCTTTTGAAAGATAAAGGCGGTGATAAAAAGAGCGCACGAAATGAGGAAAAAAGCATTGCCGAAATTTTTGGGAAGTGTATCGACCGAAAAAAAGTATTTCAGACCGAAATAAACCATGTACTGAATAAGGTTCGTTATCAGCGCAATTGCGGCAAGCTTCACAAGCTCTGTGTGACTGCCCGGATATAAAAGCCGCCCGTTATGTTTCTCAATTTCCTTTGCGGCTTTTCGAAGCTGAAAAAAGAAAAAGATACTGAAAAATATTCCGGCAAAGGTCGGAATATACGAGGCAAAAACGCGGGCAACAGGGATATCGGTCGATCCTTCCGCCATGGATGCGGCAAAAGCACCCGGCAAATCGGTAACGGAAATGGTCGTTTTATCAAAAACCAGTGTTAAAACCCCATATGTCAAAAGACCGGCCGAAAAAGCCATAATCGAGCCGACCATCAGCAGTGTGGCAAGAATTTTTACCGCTTTTGCGACAGAACGGATGATATTGCTCTCTTTTTCCATTTGTATCACCTTTGAGATTATAGCACGCTTTGCCGTTTTCGTCAACAAAAGAAAAGGCTGCCCGTATCGGAAACGGAACAGCCTCTTGCTATCAGTCTGAAATCTTGCTCAAAAAAGCCTTGAGCCGTTCGGTCTTCGGGTTGCCGATCACTTCGTCGGCCTTACCCTCTTCGGCGATAATGCCGTCATCCATAAAGACGATGTAGTCCGAAACCTCTTTGGCAAAGGTCATCTCATGCGTGACGATGACCATGGTCATGTGCTCCTCGGCAAGCTCGCGGATAACTTTTAAAATCTCGCCTGTAAGTTCGGGATCGAGCGCCGATGTCGGTTCGTCAAAGAAAAGGATCTTTGGCTCAAGTGCCATCGCTCTGGCAATTGAAACACGCTGTTTCTGACCGCCGGAAAGCTCACACGGATAATTCTTTACCTTTTCCGAAAGCCCCATTTTCTCTAAAAGCACCAAGGCTTTCTGCTCGATTTCGGCATAAATCTGCTTTTTGTTCTTTTTGAAGTCGGGACGCTCTTTCGCTCTGATTTTTAAAGCGAGTGTCACATTGTCAAGCACGTTGTACTGCGGAAACAGGTTGAAATCCTGAAAAACAAGCCCGATTTTCAGCTGCTTTTCAAGCTGCTGCTTTTTCGTAAGCTTCATTTCACTTTCACTGTCAAAAATCGTATCGCCGTCAACGACGATTTTTCCGCTGTCTGCCGTTTCCAGAAAATTGATACAGCGAAGAAGTGTTGTTTTACCGCTTCCCGATGAACCGATGATCGAAAGGACATTCCCTTTTTCAAGGTTAAAGGAGATCCCCTTTAAAACCTTGGTTTTACCGAAGCTTTTTGTTAAGTTCGTAACCTCAAGTATCGCCATGTGAGACCCTCCTTATGCCTTAAAATAGTCAAGCCGCTTTTCGATTCTTCCGAAAATAACCGTCATCAGTCCGCAGAAAACAAGGAAGAACAGCGCCGTATAGAACAGCGGCCAGATAACGCCTCTTGCCGAAAAAGAGTCCGCGACCATGATGATATCCATAACGGCGATGACTCTTGCAAGCGAGGTATCCTTAATCAGCGTCATAAACTCGTTGCTCATCGGCGGAACGATGCGCTTGATCACCTGAAGCAAAACGACCTTGAAAAAGGTCTGCGTCTTAGTCATGCCCAAAACCTGACCGGCTTCATACTGACCCTTCGGGATCGACTCGATGCCGCCGCGGTAAATTTCGGAAAAATAACAGGCATAGTTGATGATAAAGGCGATTGCCGCCGCCGTCATTCTCGGGTCGTTGCCGGGGATTTGCTTGTTGAACACAAGACCCGGAACGTAGAACACCACAAACAGCTGAAGCATCAACGGCGTGCCGCGGATAATCCAGACAAAAGCCCTTGTGACAAGCTTTACGGGCGAAAACTTCGACATAGAGCCGAAAGCGATAATCAGACCCAACGGGAGCGCAAAAAGAAGCGTCACCCCGAACAGCTTTACGTTTTCAAAAAAGCCGACAAACAGTTCGGAATTTATCGTGCTGAAACTCATTTTTCTGACCTCGGCTGACCGTCTGCACCGTCAAGCCGTCCTTTCCTGCTTATTAGACAGATTAAATAACCAAAATGCCGTCTTTTCGGACGGCATCGGTCATTTGTGTTTTTGTTGATTATTTTGCAATGATCTGCTCGGAAAGCTTATACTTTTCGGCGATCTTATTGAGCTCTCCGCTTTCAACAAGCTTCGTGATGGCTTCGTTGACTTTTGCGGTGGTGTCGCTGCCTTTACGGAAGGCGATACCGTACTGTTCATCTGCAAAGGCAAGGGATTCAACAACGACAAGGTTTTCGTAATCGGTGCCTTCGCCGATCATGCCGATGGAAAGAACATAGTCAACAACACAGCCGTCGGCCGTACCGGAAGCAACTTCCATAAGAGCAGTCTTCTGATCCTTAACGGAAGTGTACTTCGCTTCTGCAAAGAATTTGTCGGTCTTGGCAACTTCTTCACCGGCGGATTCCGCTTCGGCAACGATCTTGGCGTCCTTCATGTCCTCAGCCTTGAGGTACTTGTCAGCGTTTTCTTTCTTAACGATAAGAACCTGCTTGTTTGCCATGTACGGAGTGGAGATCGACATTGATTCTTCTCTTTCCGGTGTGATGGTAAGACCGTTCCAGATGCAGTCGATGTTCTTGGACTTGAGTTCGGTTTCTTTCGCTTCCCAGGAGATCAGCTGGAACTTTGCTTCTACGCCGAGTTCCTTGCAGACAGCCTTGGCAAATTCGGTTTCAAAGCCGACGAATTCGCCGTTGTCGTCCTTGTAGTTCATCGGAGCAAATTCCGTGTAACCGATGATCATTTCGCCTTTGCCTTGAATATAAGCAAGGTCGGAAGCGGCATCGTCAGCCGCCGTTGTGTCACCGGCAGCGGTGGTGTCTCCTGCTGCGGTTGTTGCGTCGCCGCCGTTACCGCCGCAAGCGGCAAGGGACAGCATCATAACCAATGCAAGAACAAGAGCAAGTAATTTTTTGTTCATAGTGAAAACTCCTTTTCATTATTACGTCTCTCCGACGCTTTAGTGTAGTAACATACTACCATACTAATATGCTGATGTCAACAGATTTTGTAAAAAAAGTTAAGGTAACGGATACTCGGGGGATAACAAATGCGGTCCGCCGAAAAACGGTGAACCGCACGAAGCTTTTGATTTTTATTTTACGCTCACAGCGTCAATTACGTTTTCACTGCTCTTTTCGTATTCAACCGTTACGGTGTCGCCGACGTTGAGGATAACAACGTTCAAAGCGTCCGAAGCCTTGATTTTGAAATAGGCTTTGTTGTTTTCAAGCTTGATGAAGTAAACGCTTTCACCGTTCATGACAGCCGTCCGGATATCGGCAACTTTACCCTTGAGCTTTACGGTGTCGGGCTTTTCCGGAGCTTCCTGACCGCCTTCGGCTGCGTTCTGCGTGTCGTTTTCGATCTGGTCAATATCGACCTTGATGTTGATGTTGTTTTCTTTCAGCTTCTGAGCATACGCCTCGGTACACTTGGCGATCGTGTCGCCGGTGACAACGACCTGATAATGCTGAACATTAACCATGGCGTAACGCTTGACAAGGTTGCCGGAGTCTTTCAGTGCCATGAAATAGGTCGGCTGACCGCTGATGTTGATCAGAATCGGGAAGGAGGCGGTGAAGTTATAGTCCTGAACCTCACCTTGTGCCGAGATCATCGCCGAGTATTCCTTGGCGCCGGAAACCGAATAGAAGTTCGCATCTTTCGTTCTCATGTTGATCAGGACGAAGCCGATAATCGCCTGGTCGCCGCCGGCAGAGGTGACACCCGTGTACATATAGACGTCGTCGTCTTTCGCAAGGAAGTTCGAACCCTCGGTTGCGACCTTAACACCTTCCTGACCGAGAACGGAGTTGATGAAGCCGCCGCCGTACTTGCCGTAGTAGTCATACTGCTCAACAAGAAGAGGAGCGGAGTAGATACTGTCGATCCATTGAAGTGACTTTTCGGTCTTGACCTGATCGATGGTGTGTTCACTGCATTCACCCGTAATTGCGTTGACGATAACAACGCCCTTGACATCTGTACCGCCGAAAAGACCGATCGTCTTATCGAGTACGGGGCAAAGCCAGAACGGCTGACCTTTTTCGTCGATTTCGAAGTGCGGCTCGTCAAAGAGATAGGTCGGATAGTTGAAGCGAACGTGACGCATGAGATACTTACTGAAGTGCTCGTTCGGGGAATAACGGATATACTGACCCTCGGGAAGAAGAACAAGGTCGGTTTTCTGGCTTACCATGTTGACCACGATATAGCCCGGGAAGCCGGTTGAGGTGTTCTTTATCCATTTGAAGATATCACCGTAAGAAAGAGTGGTCACTCTGACCGGTTCGTTTTTATAGTTGATCTGCGTAAATTCGTTGGAAACCTCGAACTGCGAAACCTTATTGATCGACGCAAGATCGCCGAGCGCACGGTTGGCGAGAACGGCGGCGGAATCATCGTCAAGAACGGGAATGGAAGTGAAGTCCGCTTCGCTGATATCGGTTTCAAAGGTTTTTTGGTCGTCGACGGAAATGATCTTGTGATAGGAAGCGGCTCTGAAAAATACGCTTGAAACAAGAAATCCGACAACCACAATCACCGCAAGCACACCCGCAACGACAATGGCGGGAATCGACTGCTTTTTGACATAGCCGGTATATTCGGGCTTCGGTGACAGCAGGAAAGTCAGTCCGATATAGATGCCGATTACCACGGCAAAATACATATACATATCCAGACTTTTAAAATTCATCGGGGGAAGCATGAAGTAATAGGCAATCAGTGCACCGACCACCGTGCCGACAAGACGGATAATCAGCTTGATTACAGATTTATCGGGAACAAGATAGGCATCCTTGCCGCGACCCTTGCCCGAGCCCTTACCGGAGCCACCGGTGAAATCAACTTTAATCGGTTCCATTTATACAACTCCTTATATATAGTTCTTTCATTATACAGGAACAAGCCGAAAAAAGCAACATAAGATTTTATTAAGGTTTTTGCTTTCCCCGGCCAATTATTGGTTTTGCTCGTCAAGACTCAGGAAGAACGACGGGATAAAGTCGTCGATAAAAGCGTCCGCTTCGGGGAGATACAGCTTTTTAACCGCTTCCTTTGTTGAAGCAAATGCCGCGTCAAATTCACGGTTGCCGGCGTTTTGCTCTTCAATGCACTTGATGAGGGCGGAAATTTTGTCTGCGGCTTTCACGATTTTCCAAAGATATTCGTCCTTTTCTTTCGGAAAGAAGCAGTCTTCATAATACGGTTTCATGTCCTCAGGGAGCATCGACAACAGCTTTTCGCAGGCAAGCGACTCAACCTGCTGAAACTCGTTTCGCATGGCGCTGCTGTGATATTTGACGGGGGTCGGCATATCGCCGGTAATAATTTCGGGCATATCGTGATACAGTCCGAAAAGAGCCGCCCGCTCTGCATTGACGTTTCCGCCGAAGCGGACGTTTTTGATGACGGCGATGGCGTGGGCAATTGCGGCGACGTCGTTGCTGTGCTCGCTGATGTTTTCACTCTGAGTGTTTCGCATCAGCGACCAGCGGTTGATATATTTCATTCTTGAATGCATAGCAAAAAAATGATTCTTTTCCATTGTTATCGGTTTTCCTTTTTCTTTCATTTCGGATTTGTGATACGATTGTAACACAGATTGACCGTTTCATCAATACTTGACGGTACAGAAAAAGGGTCTTGAAAAGGGTCTTGCTTTTATCCGGTGTTGTGATAGAATAGATCGTAACAGAAAAAACGATGGAAGTGAAAAATGAAACTTATGAAAACGGTTGTACCCGATTATTATCCGGACTTTCAATGTAAGGCCGGCAGATGCCGACACACCTGCTGTGCCGGGTGGGAGATTGATATTGACGAAGAGACGTTCGAAGCCTATAAAAGGATCGGCGGCGATTTCGGAAAAAGGCTTTCCGCTTCGGTTTCAACCGACGGTGTGCCGCATTTTATTCTGCAAGGAGAGGACGAGCGCTGTCCGATGCTGAATGACGACGGTCTTTGCGATCTGATCATCGGGTACGGTGAAGAGGCACTTTGTCAGATCTGCGCCGACCACCCGAGATTCATCAACGACTACTCTGACCGTACCGAAATCGGACTCGGGCTTTGCTGTGAAGCGGCAGGAGAGCGGATACTCGGCAAAAGGGACAAGGTCAGGCTTATGACTCTTTCGGACGACGGACAAGCCGAACCGATATCAGAGTGGGACAGAAGCATTTTTGAGCTTCGGGACAATCTGACCGGAATTTTGCAGGACAGACGGTTTCCGATGATGGAGAGAATGAGAAAAGCGCTTGCCGTTTGCAAAATCGAGGACAGCAGAAGTCTGAAGCAGCTTATTGAGATTTTTCATAACCTTGAACGGCTTGACGAAACGTGGACGGACAAGCTTTCCGGTCTTGACAAAGCCGATTTATCATTGCTCAGCGACACAGACGAGTGTGAGCAGACCATACTTGAGCAGTTTGCGATCTATCTTGTTTTTCGTTACAGTCCTTATCTGAAAAGTGAAAAAGCCATGCTGTCGATCAGCGGCATTTTCCGGATATTTGAGGCTCTTTGTGCGAATGAAAAGAGAAAGAGCGGAACAATAGCGCTTTCGGCGGCGGTCGAAAATGCGAGACTGTTATCAAGCGAAGTCGAATACTCCGACGAAAACGTTGAAAGATTTTTCCGGTAAGCTGTTGAACAACAAGAAAAGTGGCAGAATCGAATTTTCAATGTCTGAGATTGCCGCTCAGACCCAAAAAACCGACCGCTTCAACAAAAAATCTTTTGACGTTTTATGTTGAAGCAGTTGAAAATGTAAAAATAAAGTAATAAAATTAACACATCGGAAAAGAATTGGGGAGTGCAGGGGGGAAAAGTGATCCCGTGCGGTTTGGGATCATGTTTTTTATGTGTTTCACAACCGGTTGCAGCCGGGCAAAGGCAGAGAATTGATTTGCTTTTGTCCGGCTGCCGCTCTTTTATAATCGATTTTGGGAAAGAAACAGCAAAACCGGAAACAGGATAAAATATATTTTTAGAAAAGACTTGATTTTTTCTTCCGTCTTATGTATAATATCAAAGCACGATTGAAACGGAGAGTTGTCCGAGCTGGTCGAAGGAGCACGATTGGAAATCGTGTAAGTCGCAACAACGGCTTCGTGGGTTCGAATCCCATGCTCTCCGCCAAAGAAACACTCACA
>JALEYA010000255.1 GCA_022779945.1 Oscillospiraceae bacterium
TGATTACCGGTAGCCGTACAGGTTGGAGCCTTATAGTCAACCTTCTGAAGCGTATGTCCCTTTACGGGGATATCTTCGGTATAGGTTGCGCCGCAGACCGTACAGGTGTAGGTCTTGATACCGAGAACATCACAGGTGGAATCCTTTGTGACAACGCCTGCGTCCCAGGTGTGCGGCTCGGTAGCGTTCTTGGTTGTGCCGACACCGTATTCGTTGCAGTTGGTGTTGACGCACTTGTAATAGTGGTCGCCGTCCTTGCCGTTGAGGTGACTCTTGGCGGCACCTGTGAAGTTGTGTCCCGTTGCGGTGAGGGTTTCGGAATAGCTGTCACCGCACTTTGTACACTTAAAGTTTTTCGATCCGTCAACTTCGCACTGAGCGTTAACGGTCGTGACAGCGTAATCATGCGCTTCGGCGGTCGTGTATGAACAGCCCGAACAGGTCACCTTATGGGTTCCGTCGTTATTGTTAGCGTACTGGAAAGTATGGGCAATCGCATTAAACGTGGCATTAATTGAAGTATCACTCTTGATACCGGTATAGCCCTTATCCCAAGCCTTGAACTGATAATGATAGTTCGCATCGGGATTTTTATCCGCCGAGGTCGGAGCTGTTACTGAGCCGTTGTAATAACAAGACTTAGTTGCAAACGGATTCAGCAAGTCATTTCCGTCATAGAAATAAACATAATATGTATCGGATTTAACTGTGATTGTCGAGGTTGCTGAAACCGAACCGATCGTCGATTTCAGTGTGAAGGTTGTCTGACCGCTTGCAGTCGTGTAGCCGTTCGCCGTGGTGAAGCAACCGGTTGTGGCGGTAATCTTAACAGTGTTGTTGGTTGTCGCAAGCGAGGGATTCGATACATTCGTTCCGCTCTTATTGGCAATCGTATAGGTGGGATTCTGATACCAGTTTACACCGTACTGATCCTCGCCGACGCTGCTGAGCGAACCGGAGGTAACGGTACCGGAAGCCTTCGGAATCGTAAGCGTTGTACCGGTAAGGCCGGTAATTTTGTTAATCTTGGGCCAAGCGCTGTTCGTAGAGGAACAGTTGCTGACATCAGCATTTTTCAGATACTTTCCCGCACCGATTCCGGTAACCTTTCCGGTGTCAAGAAGCTGAACCCACGAACTGCTGTTATAATTGTATACCCAAAGAATACACTGATAGTTCGCATTCCAAATCGAGTTGTTGTTCTTCATCGCACTGAGTCTGACTCGTGTCGGGAAGCCTGCCGACGTACCCTCGAAGGTGTAATCGGCATTATCGTTTTCATATTGGTTTTTCGAAACAGAGAAATACGAGTTTCCGTTGTTCTGATAGTTGCTTCCGTATCCGTTGTTCGTATAGTAGTCAACGTATACGTTCATCGCATTATGCTTCCAGTCATAGCTGTCACGAACCTTCAACTGAACCTTCCACTTGTACGATGTCTGACCGGCTGCTGCCTTTTCAGGTGCAACAAACACCCAACAGGTCATGAGCATGACGACCGTCAGAAACAATGACAGCGCCTTTTTGCATAGTCGTTTCTTTCCTTTCATAACAGTTAACTCCTCCTTTTTGTGAACAAAGGGTAAGCCTTGCCCACTAATATTTATAGTATTACATCTCACATTTTACCATAACT
>JALEYA010000097.1 GCA_022779945.1 Oscillospiraceae bacterium
TTACGAAGAAGCAGAGCACGCCGCAAAGTTTGCTGAGCTTCTCGGCGAAGTTATCACCGACAGCACCAAGAAGAACCTTGAGATGAGAGTTGCCGCTGAAAACGGCGCAACCATGGGCAAGTTCGAGCTTGCGAAGAAAGCCAAGGAACTCGGTCTCGACGCTATCCACGACACCGTTCACGAAATGGCAAGAGACGAAGCCAGACACGGCAAGGCTTTTGAGGGTCTTCTCAAGAGATATTTCAACGACTAATCTTTAAAGATTGTCTACAAATTCGAGCAAAAAGCTATGAGGTTTTGCCTTATAGCTTTTTTTGTTGGGATTTTATTTTGGGATAACTTTTGCCGTATCCTATGAATTTGGGATTTTGGCGTTGGGATTTTTTGGCGAAAGTATTGATTATTATTAGGAATTAAGACAGAATATAGCCTGATGTGATTTTGCTGGGAGGACGTTGACTTCACCAACCGGAAATTGAGAATTAAGGAAGCTCTGATTAAATCTGGTGTACAGATTGCGCCGTCAGATTTTTCGTCAGATAAGTGCAAAAGCTGCGCAGGAATCCTGCCGTATTTCAAGCAGTTTTTATGCGATATGGCGGAAAATATGCAAGCAAGCTGTGCATCAAAGCCTATACTGGGATTGATTCAGAGGTTCCTTAACAAGAAAATTGTTCAGGAAGCGGACGGAAAGCTTGTCATCAAGGTGCCGAAAACAAGACAATCCAACCGTAGTGTTGACATTCCCACCGTTCTGTTAAACGAACTGTACCGCCGCAAACAGGAATTAGACGAAGCGAAACAGCCCAACCCTCTCCTTTGGGAGCAAAACAGAGGCAAAGTCATTGATGACCGCAACATGGAACAAAAGCTCATCGATTCGCCGGATTTTATCTGCGTGGGAAAGACGGGAAGTATATTAAGGCATCGGCATTCAACTACTGGAGCAAGATTATCAAGGAAAAAATCTGCCCACCCGTTACCGGTATGGAGGACTTCTCATTTTACACATTCAGAAAAACGCATATCTCGATGATGTCCAATTTTTTGACAGAGCTCGTTCTTATCAAGCACACCGGGCACGCCAAAATCGACACCATCCGAAAGTATTATGCCAACCGAACCGAAACAACGGACAAGCTGATTCTCGACGGTGTTCGTCAGACGGGCAGTGAAATCGAGAGCTTCCTGAGCCATTCAAAAAACAAAGCAGCCGAAAGCTCACCCGATCATTACTATGAAACGGATTTAGAGATCGAGTTTGAGACACAATCCATACCGCCTGCAATCCCGGTTGATGACGAAGACGGCGAGGATATTATTTTCTAAGGAGGACTTTATGCGAACAATCAACACCAACAGTTGTGTTGCCTTATACAAGGCACTGCATCTGAATTTCGATTTCGACTTTTATCTCGTCATGGACAAAGCGACCCTCTCCCCTGTTTCCGTCCATTTGTCAAAAAACGAGTTTGAGCCGCTGAAGCCAGAATATGCGGTTATTGAAGTTGAATACCCGGAAAACGGCAATTTACAGCAAGCGATTGTCACAGCGGCGAAAAAAGCGAAGCTGATAGCGTGAAGAATTTCTCATCATTGATGTTGTAAACAAATTTACAATATGTTATACTTATAAAAGCGACAGAAGGAGGTTGTATCATGGCAAAAATGACAGTATATCACGGCGGATACATGAAAATTGAACAGCCAAAGATTATCCCCGGTAAAAATACCAAGGATTTCGGAAACGGCTTTTATTGTACTATCATCCGTGAGCAGGCTGAACGTTGGGCAAAAAGATACAACACGCCGGTTGTAAACACCTACACCGTCCGTCTTGACAGCAGGCTTGATATTCTTGAATTCAGCGAAATGACCGACGAATGGCTTGATTTCATTGTGGACTGCAGAAGCGGAAAGCCTCATCATCACGATATTGTCATCGGAGCGATGGCCGACGATCAGATTTACAACTTTGTCGCTGATTTTATTGACGGCGTGATAACCCGGGAGCAATTCTGGGTTCTGGCAAAGTTCAAATATCCGACGCATCAGATTGTATTTTGCACCGAAGAAGCGTTGAAATGTCTGGAGTTTGTTTCAGCTGAGGAGGTAACGATATGACAGGACGGGAGGACAAAAAGGCCAACGACTTGTTTTACACCTGCAGTCTGATTGACTACATGGCAAGAAAGACCAGGAACAAACGCAAAGACATTGTAAATGCCTTAGGCAAAGACAAAATCAGCAAAATTTTAGAGCTTGCCGATATTTATCACAGCGACAACATTGACCGGGTAAGTGATGATTTTATTGCGGAAGCCGGTATTACCCCCGGAAGCTTCGATAATGTTGCCGCCGCCAGGTACACCGTCCCGTCTCATTGGGACATCGGAAAGGTCTATAAGCGGCTGATCCTCGGTATCGCAAAAGCAAAAGACATATCAATAATCGATGCCCTGTTTGAGGCGTATAATTCTTTTGTGAGCGATAAAATTGACGACTACAACAGCAGCTTTTACTACGACCCGCCGCAAAATATCTTGCAGGCATTTTTAAGCGGCGAAATTGAATAGAATGCCACCGTGTTTTGCGTTATAGCAAAGCATGGTTTTTGTTTAAAATGCAAAGGCAAAAGGCAACCAACTTTTTAAAGTCAATCGCCTTTCGCTTAGTCTTTATTCATTTATCTTCCTGTTACAGCTACTGGATCCAAATAGAAAAGTCCGGTGTCGCTATCAAAAGAAACAACTTTTGCAACAATATGAACATTTTGACCAATACTCACAGTGTCCAAATCTGTATTTAAATCGAAATAATTCACGTCTTCAAATTTGAAAGAAGGACCGATTTGATGATCAGGATCATAGTCACCTGCACTAACGAGATAATCATATCTTGTTTTATAGTCGCCATGTTTTGTGCAGTAATCTATTCTACCATCAAATTCAATAACTCTGCCTTCATACTTATTAGCAAACGATGAATAAGATCCATCAATCTCAGCTTTATTTGTGAGCATAGCAGAAAGTTCTGGACAATTATCTACTGTCAGATTTGGTTCTGGTTCATCACAAACATAATACCATAAAACAACGATAGCATCGGATTCAAAGGTATCACCAACAGCAAAATCTCCTTTTCCGTATTCCCAATTCTTAATTTCCACTGCACCAATAGTATCATCAGGCTCATTAATATCGTCAGTTTCAAGAGTTTCATATTCAAATACAGAAAATCCCATTTCACGAAGTTTGGCTTCTGCATCAGTATAAAGCATACCTATAAAATAATCTTCACTCATAGTTACCGTGATACTGTCAGATTTGGTTTCTTCAACTTTTTCCGTGTGTTCAGCATCAGATACAGAGGTTTCCTTGCTTCCGGCATCCGTTGCAGTAATTCTCTCGACTTCAATCTGCGTACTTGTACAATAGATTTTCAGCTTAATTATGTCGGACTTATCAACATCAACTTTAAATTCGCCGTCAATCGTGTCATCTTCCTCACTGACAAATCTGATTTTGTGCTCTCCCCTATTCAAAGTGAATTCGAAAAAATCTTTTGATCCGTGCTCAAGGGTTTCCTCTAATGAATCATCGACATGGATTTCAATGTCATATTTGCTAAGCAACAAATTCTCAACACATTCAACCTCGACTTTTAAATTATATTCCGGTTCATCAACCAAAATGTAAATACGGTTATAACCACGGTATTCGACAGTTAAACCATATCCTTCTTTGTTCTTCGCCGAAAAAGATTTATCGTTGTTATTCACATCAACAGTAAAGCCTTGGTCTGAGCATTTCTTGATATATTCTTTGTAGTCATCTATTGATGTTTCACCAACAGAGACACAAAATTCGGCTTCGTCATCGCTTTCAATTTTTCCGACTTTCGACTGCGGTACCGGAATTTGACTTGCCATCTCACTATCAGGCCAAACAAGTGTGCCAAGCTGTTCCGGAGCATCAACATCAATGTTCATCTTTCCTTCAGATTCGAAAAAATATAAGTTCAGTTGATATCCATCAGCATTAAAAGCTTCGTAAGTGTCACCTGTTTGTTCGGAGTCAATTGTAAATCCTTTTTCCTTACAAGAAGTAACATAATCACTATACTGCTTTGCTGAAATTTTTGAAATATCAACCGACAGCCATTTATCCGAATTGCTGCTGATTTTTCCTTTTTTCGATTCAGGCTCAGGAATAATATCAACTAAAACAATGTCGTTCCAGTTGATTTTACCCGAACTGATATTTCCGGATCTGACAACCGCTGAATATGGTATCAATAAGACAAGAGAAAGTGCAAGAGCAGCAACAGGCATCCATTGTTTTCCGGTCTTAATGACTTGTTTATTCATCAGGAAAGATACAACAACCAACGCCGCCTGCACAAAAGCTATTATGCCGGCCAATATATGATGACGAACGAAAGCTGACAAACAAATTACAGAAAATATCACGAAAAGAACCGTTGCAATTTTTTCAAAGTTATTCAACTTATTCCAAACGCCTCTTTTACCCTCAGCACGACCGCTTTGTGTTGCATCCGGATAAGGAATGTGCGTTTTCCCATTTTCATATTCATTATCGGAATATGTCTCGCCACCTTGATCCTTGGGCTTCCCCGGATTTTCAGCAGTCGTTGCCTCATTATCAATCGAATCTTCATGCTTTTCAACTTTTTGACCGCAAAATGAGCAAAACTTCATATCATCAGTCAGCTCAGCACCGCATTTTGTACATTTCATTGATTGATCCTCCCTTAGTTAATTATTCATTCGCTGTCGGAACAGGCGGCATTGTCACAAACATATTCTTTAACTCGTCAACATCGCCTGCCTTTTTCCACTCGCTCATTCCGGCTTGCCAGACAAGACTGTCACAAGTCACCTGACCGGAAACAGTCATTTGTCTTAACACGCCTACATCAAAAGGTCCTGTTGCCTGACCGTTTACAGCCAGATAATATGTTGACTGTAAAATCGGCGGAGGTGTAACACTGTTTGAAGGAGGAGGAACAGCACCTGACATCATATTGCCCATTGTCCCGGCAATGTTTTGTCCAACGGCTCCCCCGACAGCCATTCCGGCCATCATGGCAGCAGGATTGAAGCCCATTCCGCCGCCCAGATCAACAGTTCCGGCACCGTTTGCTCCCATCTGACCCAAAGCATTCGCACCGGCAACTCCGACCTCAGCCTGTTTTTCAACCTGATATGCTCCAAGATTTGCGGTTTGCGTTTGCTTGTGTACAGCATACTGTCCTTCTTGACGTTGTATACGCAGTCTTTCGATATAATCTTCGGTTTCTGCTTGAATCTTCGCAGAAGCAACGTCTTTTGTTACAGCCATGAGTTGTCTGTATCCGTCACTTGTTTTATCAATTTCAATAGCACCGATGTCAACGCCGGAAACGGTTACGCCAAAGTTTTCATTTAATCTGACAGATACATCATACTCTATCGCATCATTGATCTGAGAAGTCTTATTTTCAATCTGAATCACCGGAATATCATTTGCCGCCGGTGCATTTGTCACGGTATCCTTAACATAACGACAAACAGCATCACGGATTTGTCTTTGAAAATCGTCAAGACTAAATGTGTTGAGTCTATGCAATTTTATGAACTGGCGGTAATCGCTGATTTTAAAGCTGATAGTTCCTCTTACGGCTACCGGAATGCCGAAATCAGAAAATCTCGGATCATAAACATCAAAGAACGGAACACCAAACTTCACCTGAATGATCTGTGCAAGATTGATAAAATACACTTCCACCTGAAACGGAGTTCCACCCTCATAAGCCAATCCAACAATACTTGCCAACACCGGGAAGTTAGAGGTTTTGATAATCTGGTCAAACGGACCTTCGATAAAATCCTCCATAACACCGTTTGGCTGTTTGTACACAAAGACAGCCACTTCACCGTCTTTTACCCGAAGGGAAGAACCCCAACGGATCGCATTTTCTCTGTTGCCTTCGCCAAACTGTACTCCTGACGGATGCCATTTCCAAATAAGATATGATGATTCATCACAGCGAATTTCATCCATGAATCCACCAGTTCTTTTGTTTCTATCAAATAATCCCATAACTTCTCCTCTCTGATTTTCAAAATCTAAAAGCCTTCGAATTATTCATCTTCGCTTTCGTCTTTTTTATTGTCGGATTTTACACCTGCCATTGCATATATACCCGCACCGATAATCGGGAAAAGACCTATCACTGCAATCATATAAAACGGAGAGTCAGGATCTCCAGAAAGAGAGCCGCCAAAGAAACCAATTATCATTAAAACTGCTCCGAGAGCACCCAATAATAAGCATTGTAGGAGCTTGGATTTTTTGATGTTCCTTGTAAATGACTGTGCTTTTTGTTGCTTTTTAGCTTTGCTATATAATTGGCTAAGATATTGAAATTCAGGAGCATTTCCAAAAGAAAGTTTAGCTTTTTGATAAGCCTGTTCTAATTTTGCATACCAAGCCTCAACATCATAACCGCCAGCACTCATATTAGAGGTCGCAAGTATGAAGAACTCATAAATATCTTCCTTAGTGTTAGGAATATGGAAATTACGAATTAGATCAATTTTCTGTTCAATCGATTCTGTACTTTCTAATTTTTGTGCTAATTCATTTACAACACTCGTTACTTTTGCACCTCGCAACTCATATCCACAAGCAGGACAAGCTGTTACAAAAGAATCAAGACGTTCGCCGCAGTTAGGACATTTATGTAATTCTCCGTCATATACAGTTTTTCTTTGTTCTTTAACTCCATTTTGCGATGCTCCTACCGCCCTTCCGCAGTTGGCACAGAATTTAGCTCCCTCCGCAAGTTCTTGACCACAGTTAATACAAAAAGCCATTATATACACCTCTTTCTATGTTTGCACTTAATAATCGTGACTACTCTTATATGCTTCGAAAATGGGACACGAAAGCATACATGCTGTATTCGTATCGTTTTTCTCTTTCAACAAACTACACTCTTTAATATGGGGAGCAAAGGTAAGCTGCAAATCAGACATACTTGCCTGTTTACCACTAAGGTGAATTGAAAGCGTTGCGTTCTCGTTAAATCTTGGGCAATCACCCCTACAGTAAGTATCACGGGAACTGTAGTCTTTATTTCTAACAGGTTGACATTTCATTTATATTCACTCCTATCCTCTTATTCAGCGTCCGTTCGCACAGCATCACATATATCACCGATATTACAATCCAGATACTCACAAATACGCAAAAGAACAGAAAGTGCCACTTCTTCATTACGTCTTAATTTTGTCATTGTTCCGGTTGCAATATTTAAATCTTTCCGCATCGTTGCAGGAGAGATTTCTTTTTCAACAAGAAGAATCCACATCTTTTTATAACTGATCTTCATGTTTTCACCCTTATACACGTATATTTCTTATTCAAATATACTCTATGTAAAATTAAAAGTCAATAAGATTTGTCAATATTTCGGCTATATTTCTCAACTTCTTGCGAATTTTAGGCAAAAAAGAAGCAATAATAGCTTTTCAAAACTGTCATTGCCTTCATTTTTTTAAATTATTTCATCATACTGCACCTATCCAATCCAAAAAGTATGTAAAAATCAAGACTTTTGGGATTGCATTCCAAAGACTTTGTATTTTTCACT
>JALEYA010000098.1 GCA_022779945.1 Oscillospiraceae bacterium
GGTGTCTTTGAAATAAAGCTGATTACGTCAAGCCGGAAACCGTCAACACCTTTATCAAGCCAGCGGTTGATCATCGCATAAAGGTCTTTTCTGAGATTCTCGTTTTCCCAGTTGAAGTCCATTTGCTTACTTGAGAAAAGGTGCATTGCCCACTGTCCTCTTTCCGGGTAGTAGTTCCATGCACTGCCGCTGAAAATCGAATCCCAGTTGTTCGGTGGCTGATTGTCTTTTCCGCCGTCACGCCAGATATAATAGTCACGATACGGTGAATCGGGATCGTGAATCGAGCTTTGGAACCATTTATGCTCATCGGAGCTGTGATTGATAACAAGATCCATAATCAGCTTCATGTCTCTTTTATGTATTTCGGAAAGCAGACGGTCAAAATCCTCCATGGTGCCGAATTCTTCCATGATTTTGTCATAGTCGCGGATATCGTAGCCGTTATCATCGTTCGGCGAATCGTAAATCGGACTGCACCAGATGGCATCGACTCCAAGTTCTTTTAAGTAGTCGAGCTTTTCAATAATACCATTCAGATCACCGATTCCGTCACCGTTCGAATCGTTAAAGGAACGGGGATAAATCTGATAAAAGACAGCCTCTTTCCACCACTTTTTTTCGATCGGGGCGTCGTCCTCAAGCGGGGCGTCCTTTTCGCTGTTGAGAATGCCCAAAAGCGAATCAATGATTTCGTCATCAATTTTACCCATCGACACTTTCTGAAGCGAAGCAAGCGTCAGCGAACCCAAAGGCGTTTTTGTGATCACCGAGCTGTCAATACCCGCCGCATAAAGTGCTTTATTGATAATATCATGACCGGCGGGAGATTTCAGAATGTCTTTTAGTTTTGTGTTCTTCGTTACAACTAAGCTCTCCATATTTTCCTCCTGAAAAAGTTTTGCTTGCCTTGTTATTTTATAACAAAACGCCGAATAATACAAGATGAAAAGTAAATTTGTTTGTATTGACTTTTAAAGCAGTGAAAGGTAGAATGATTATAAATCAATAAGGACGGTTTTAAATATGGAAAGTAAAGAAATTCTCGCGTTGGTTGACCACACACTGTTAAGTCAAGGAGCAACATGGAACGAAATCAAAGAAATTTGTGATGATGCGGTGCAATACGGCTGTGCAAGCGTTTGCATACCACCGTCATATGTAAAAAAAGCAAAAGAATACCTCAAAGATAAAATGAAGATTTGTACGGTTATCGGCTTTCCGAACGGATACAATACAACCTCCGTCAAATGTTTTGAAGCTGAGGACGCCGTAAAAAACGGAGCCGACGAAATTGACATGGTAATCAATATCGGGTGGCTCAAGGACAAAAAATACGAAAAACTGCTCAGCGAAATCAAAGCTGTGAAAGAAAGCTGTCAAGGGAAAACATTGAAGGTTATCATTGAAACCTGCCTTTTGACTGAGGAAGAAAAAGTAAAAATGTGCGAAATCGTAAGTGATTCCGGCGCAGATTTTATTAAGACTTCAACGGGATTTTCAACAGGCGGCGCAACAAGGGAAGATATTAAATTGTTTAAGAAAAACATCAAAAACGGGCTGAAAATAAAAGCTGCCGGCGGAATTGCAAGCTTAAAAGATGCCGAAGATATGGTTGCTTTGGGAGCCGAAAGACTCGGTACAAGCCGAATCGTGAAAATCATAAAAAATGAAGAGACCGAGGGTTATTAAGGAGAAAAGGCTATGACAAACACACCACACATTAATTTACTTGACGAAACCGGGTTTGCCAAAACGGTACTGATGCCGGGAGATCCGCTAAGAGCGAAAAAAATCGCCGAAGATTTTCTGGAAAATGCCGTTCTTGTCAACAACGTCAGAGGCATACAGGGCTATACCGGCTTTTACAAAGGGCACAAAGTATCGGTTATGGCAAGCGGTATGGGAATTCCGTCGATCGGGATATACTCATACGAGCTGTACTCATTTTTCGGCGTCGAAAACATCATCCGGATCGGTTCAGCGGGCGGTCTGGCTCCGGAAATCAAGCTTCGCGATATTGTCGCCGGAATCGGAGCCAACACCAATTCGAATTTTGAAAAGCAATTTGGCGTAAACGGTACAATTGCACCGACCTGTTCATATGAGCTTCTGTCTACTGCTGTTGACTGTGCAAAAGAACTCGGCTTAACACTTAAAATCGGCAATCTTTATTCGGCTGACACCTTTTACGATGCCGACCCGAACGCCAACCGTAAATGGGCGGATTTAGGCTCTCTCGCCGTCGAAATGGAGGCCGCCGGACTTTATCTGAACGCAATGAGAACCAAGAAAAAGGCACTTGCCATCTGTACGGTTTCCGATTTGCCGCTTCATCCCGACTGTCCGGGCTGTACGGCGGAAGAACGACAGAACACATTTACGGACATGATGAAAATTGCGCTTGAAACAGCCGTCAGAATGGATAAGTGAGATTATGATAAGACGCGTATTTTTGATTGTACTTGACTCATTTGGAATCGGTGAGCTACCCGACGCCGACGAGTACAGCGACAAGGGAAGCAATACCTTAAAATCCTGCTTTCTTCAAAAGGAATTCCATGTTCCGACCATGCAAAAGCTCGGTCTTTTTAATATTGACGGTGTGACTTTCGGTAAAAAAGAGGAAAAGCCCTCCGCAGCGTACGGCAGACTGAAAGAAGCATCCAAAGGCAAAGATACTACAACAGGACATTGGGAGATTTGCGGTATCATCAGCGAAAAAGCGATGCCGACCTACCCCGATGGATTTCCGAAAGAAATCCTTGATGAGTTTTCGCGTCTTACCGGCAGAGACGTACTTTGTAACAAGCCGTATTCGGGAACAAAGGTGATCGCTGATTACGGAGAAGAACATCTGAAAACAGGTGCACTGATTGTCTATACCTCCGCTGACAGCGTGTTCCAGATTGCGGCGCACGAAAGCATTGTACCGCCCGAAAAGCTTTACGAATACTGCAAAATTGCAAGAAAACTACTTACAGGAGAAAATGCAGTCGGTCGGGTTATCGCAAGACCGTTTGAAGGTGAATATCCGTTCAAAAGAACGGCAAGACGGCATGATTTTTCGCTCGAACCGCCGGAGAAAACCTTGCTTGAATGTCTTTCGGAAAACGATCTTGATGTGATATCGGTCGGAAAGATTTACGATATTTTCGCCGGAAAAGGGATCACCGAAAGTCACCCGACGAAGAGCAATTCAGATGGAATGAGCCGGACTTCGGATATACTCAAAAAGGATTTTCACGGTCTTTGCTTTGTCAATCTTGTCGATTTCGATATGGTTTACGGCCACAGGAACGATGCCACCGGCTATGCGAAGGCTCTTACGGTTTTTGATAGCTGGCTGTCCGGATTTCTTGAGAATATCAACGAAGATGATGTTGTAATGATTACCGCCGACCATGGCTGTGACCCGCTGACGGAAAGCACCGACCATTCACGAGAGTATATTCCGCTTATGATTTACGGCAAAAAAATAAAACCAGTAACTCTGGGCACAAGAGAGTCATACGCCGACATCGGAAAAACCGTTGCCGCCCTTTTTGGGATTGACTGTAATATCAAAGGGGAAAGCTTTAAAAATCGAATTACGGAGGAAAAAATATGACGGACACCGAACTGATTGAAGCCGCCAAAAAAGCGGCAAAAAATTCGTATTCACCGTATTCGGGGTATACCGTCGGTGCTGCTTTGCTTTCAAAAGACGGCAAAGTGTTCACGGGCTGCAACATTGAAAATGCCGCCTACTCACCTACCAACTGTGCCGAAAGAACAGCCTTTTTTAAAGCTGTCAGCGAAGGCGTACGGGAATTTGTAAAGATTGCTGTTGTCGGGGGCTTTAAGCTTGATTTCAAGGATTATTTTGCACCGTGCGGTGTGTGCCGACAGGTCATGAGAGAGTTTTGCGGCGAAGAATTTGTTATCTTGCTCGGGAAAAACGGAAATGAATATCGGAAACTAACACTGGAAGAACTACTGCCGTGTTCGTTTTCGAATGAATCCATGGTATAAATCAAAACAAATATGACAAAATCACCGCAACAGATGAAAATTCTGTGCGGTGATAATTTTTTGATATTCCCTTCGCAAGATCAAGCAGTCACTTGATTGCAACTGCTTGATTATACTTTGCATTTTAACTATTTTACCCCGACTATTGACAAAGAGCCGATTATTTAATCATGCTTGCGATTTCAGCAGCGAAGTTTTCTTCTTTCTTCTCAATGCCTTCGCCTTTTGCGAAACGAGTGAAGCCGGTAAGCTTGATGTCAGCGCCAAGCTTCTTAGCGCAGTTTGCAACATAAGTTGCAACGTTGATGTCGCCATCCTTGACGAAAGCCTGCTCAACAAGACAGTTTTCCTTGTAATACTTCGCAATCTTACCGTCAACGATCTTGGAGAGAACCTGCTCGGGCTTGTTAGCCATCTTCGGATCTTCCTTCATCTGAGCGATAAGAATTGACTTCTCGTGCTCAAGAACATCAGCCGGAACAGAAGCGGCATCAAGATAAAGCGGACTCATAGCGGCAACCTGCATGGCAACGTCCTTGCCCATTTCGGAAAATTCAGGCTTTGCGGCTGTCGCGTCGTCGGTGTCAAACTCAACCATAACACCAACGGTTCCGCCGGCATGGATATAAGTTTCGGCAACGGTTTCTTTTCTTACGAAACGGCGAACCTTCATGTTCTCGCGGATTGCAAGGAAAAGCTCCTGAACGGCTTCCTCAACCGTGTTGTTACCGCCGGCAATTGTTGTCTTCAAAAGAGCGTCAACATCAGCGGGATTCGCGTCAACAACTGTCTTGGCAACAGCATTTGCAAGCTCAACAAACTTCGGATTTTTCGCCACGAAGTCCGTCTCACAGTTAACCTCTACAAGAGCGGCAACCTTCTTTGCCTTGTCGTTATAAGCAACAACAACGCCTTCCGCGGCAACACGGCTCGACTTCTTAGCGGAAGAAGCAAGTCCTCTTTCTCTTAATACGTCGATCGCCTTTTCCATATCGCCGTCTGTCTCAACAAGTGCCTTCTTACACTCCATCATTCCAACACCGGTCTTCTCACGAAGAGCCTGTACATCTTTAGCTGTAAAAGCCATAATATATTCCTCCTAAAAATCTATTTTCTTTCGGCGATTTCTAAAAACTCAAGGCGTTTGGCATAGTGCACAAATGATGTCGGATTTTAGGCAAAAATCCGTAGGAATACTTTGTGTATTTCAAGGATTTTTAACGACAAAGACGGCATTAGTTGTGTGCTATGACGAATGCCGGGACGTTTTTAGAGGTCGCCTTCAAATTAAAGCCCGCATAAAACTATACGGGCTGAAAAATTCTGAATTACTCTGCAGCTTCGGCAGGTGCGGCTTCTTCCTCAGCGGCGGGAGCGTTTGCTTCGCCCTGTCTGCCTTCGATAACGGCGTCAGCCATAGCACCGGCAATCAGTCTTACGGCACGGATAGCGTCGTCGTTTCCGGGAATTACATAGTCAACCTCATCGGGATCGCAGTTTGTGTCAACGATAGCAACGATGGGGATACCGAGCTTATGAGCTTCGGCAACAGCAATTCTTTCTTTTCTCGGGTCAACGATGAAGAGCGCCTCGGGCTGCTTCTTCATGTTGGTAATACCACCCATGAATTTTTCAAGCTTTTCGATTTCAAGGTTGAGCTTGATAACTTCCTTCTTCGGAAGAAGAGCGAAAGTACCGTCGCTTTCCATAACCTTGAGCTGAGCGAGTCTCTTGATTCTTCTCTGAATCGTGTTGAAGTTTGTGAGCATACCGCCGAGCCAACGAGCGTTAACATACGGCATACCGCAACGGATTGCTTCTTCACGAATAGAATCCATAGCCTGCTTCTTTGTACCTACGAAGAGGATTTCGCCGCCGTTTTCGGAAACCTCACGAACGAACGAATAAGCTTCTTCGAGCTTTCTTACGGTCTTCTGAAGATCGATGATATAGATACCGTTTCTTTCGGTAAAAATATACTCGCTCATCTTCGGGTTCCATCTTCTTGTCTGATGGCCGAAGTGAACGCCGGCTTCAAGAAGCTGTTTCATTGATACTACTGACATTTCATTGTCCTCCTTTTGTTTTAACCTCCGCAAGTTCAAAGGTACACCCGCATGAAGCGAACAAGGCATACGAATCCCTTGCGTGCGTTATCTTGTGAATTATATCACAGCAAAAAACAAAAAGCAATACTTATTTTCAATTTTTATCGGAAAACAAGCTGTTCTGAAGGTCAAAAAGCCGTTTTTTTCTTCTCTCGGTCTCTGTCGAGTCAAAAACAAACCGCTCGTTTTCCCAGATAAGCATACTTCCGGGCTTTGCCTTATCCGGAAGCAGTTTATCCGAAACCGTTATCCGGTTCCCCCATTCATCAATCAGAATTACAAAACTGCCTTCGGTACGGTCAACTGAATATTTCATATTTTCTCTCCGTTTATCCTGTTGTGACGGTTAATCCGTCCTCTCTGCAGGTGAAAATAACATTTCCAAGTAAGTCTGTTCGATAATACTCGATGGTTTCCGCTTGCAGATACTCCATGATTTTATCGCCGGGAAAACCGTATCGGTTGTTCTTTCCGCATGAAATGACCACATATTCCGGTAAAGCCGAATCAAAAAAGGACGGCAGAACCGAAGTATCACTTCCATGATGTCCTGCCTGAAGCACATCACAGTCAAGTGTAACGCCGGTGCTTTCAATCTCGCTCAGTTCCTGCTTCTCGGCATCCGCCAACAGCAAAAAGGCGGAAGAAAAAGCGGTAAGCCGACAGACAACCGACATATTGTTCAGCTCTTCGTCTTGACTGACGGGTCCTAAGATTTCAAACATACAGTCGGCAAACTCGTACACATCGCCCGATTTTGCCGCAGAAACGGGGATATTCTTTTCTCCGATTGCTGTCAGAAAGTCTTCATAGGTTGACGTAGTCGGAGTATTGAATTCTTCCAATCCCGGCATGATAATCTGATCGACCGGAAAACACTCCAACACATCAACAAGTCCTCCGATATGATCGGAATGCGGATGGGTTGCAATCACACAGCCGAGTCTCTCGATGCCGTTTGACAAAAGATAGTTACACACCTTGTCGCCGTATTCGCTTTCACCGCCGTCAATTAAAACACCGGCTTTTCCGCATTGAATCAGCGTACTGTTTCCCTGACCGACGTCGATAAAATGAACCGTCACACAGTTTTCTTCAGGCTGCTGTACCGTATGGACAACGGTCGGATTCCGGTCAAGCGACGGGTCGCTGTGACCGTAAATTAACGCAGCAGCACAGAAAAGCAGAAATAAAATGAAAACGACAGATTTAACGCCGGTTTTTATTCTTCGTTTTTCCACTCTTGACGCCTCTCTTATCTTGTACCGGTTTGTTCGGATAACTGTACTTTTCCGGTGCGGCCAGATATTTACTGCCATTTCCGATCAGGTCATATCGTCCGCATTTTTTCAGCGCTTTTAAAATAAGACGGTTGTTCTTTTTGTCGTAGTACTGAAGCAGTGCTCTTTGCATCGCTTTCTCTTCCGGATCTTTCGGAACATATACTTCCTGCATCGTATACGGGTCAAGACCGGTATAAAACATACATGTTGAAACGGTTCCCGGAGTCGGATAAAAATCCTGTACCTGTTCCGGTCGGATATTTCGCTTTTTCAAAAACAAAGCCAGCTCGACCGCATCCTTCAGCGTTGACCCCGGGTGAGATGACATGAGATACGGAACAAGATACTGCTCTTTTCCGGCATTGGAAGACAGCTCAAAGTATCGCTTCGAAAAATCAATATACGCGTCGATATGCGGCTTCCCCATTTTATCAAGCACATGAGCCGAGCAGTGCTCGGGCGCCACCTTGAGCTGACCGCTGACATGGTAGCGGACAAGCTCTTTGAAAAAAGTCTCGTCCTTATCTTTTAAAATATAATCATACCGTATACCCGAACGGATAAATACACGTTTCACACCGGGCAAAGCGCGCACGGAACGCAGAATATCAAGATATTCGGTGTGATCGGCAATG
>JALEYA010000108.1 GCA_022779945.1 Oscillospiraceae bacterium
GAAATGTCCGACGAAGTCAGACAGCTGGAGGAAAAAACCGCAGACGAAAGCTTTTGGGGCGATCTGCAGAATTCACAAAAGGTGCTTCAGAGAATCGCACAGCTGAAAGGAAAAATCAAAGCCTACAACGATCTGAAAACGGCTTATGACGATGCCATGGTGATGATCGAGCTTGCCGACGAAGAGGAGGATCTCGACCTTCTTGAAGAGTGTACCAACAATGTACAGGCTGTTGAAACCGAGCTTGAAAAGCAGACGCTCTCCACTCTGCTTTCCGGTGAGTACGACGCAAAGAATGCCATTCTCACCTTCCACGCAGGTGCCGGCGGAACGGAAGCGCAGGACTGGTGCCAGATGCTTTTCCGTATGTACGGTCAGTGGGCAACAAAGCACGGCTATAAATTCACAACGCTTGACTTCCTTGACGGCGACGAAGCCGGACTGAAATCCGCCGTTGTCCTCATTGAGGGCGAAAACGCCTACGGCTACCTGAAAAGCGAAATGGGTGTTCACCGTCTTGTCCGTGTGTCTCCGTTTGACTCGTCCGGACGCCGTCACACCTCGTTCGCCTCTTTGGAGGTCATGCCCGAAATTGACGACACCATCGAAGTCGAAATCAATCCGGAAGATATCAAGATGGAAGTTTACCGTGCTTCGGGCGCCGGCGGCCAGAAAGTTAATAAAACCTCGTCAGCCGTTCGTCTGATCCATATTCCGACGGGCATCGTCGTTTCCTGCCAGGTCGAAAGAAGCCAGCATCAGAACCGTGAGGTCTGTATGCGTATGCTCAAGTCGAAGCTCATCGAAATCAAAGAGCGCGAGCATCTTGACAAAATCGAGGACATCAAGGGCGACCAGAAGGAAATCGGCTGGGGCAGTCAGATCCGTTCGTATGTCTTCATGCCCTACACGCTTGCCAAAGACCACAGAACGGGCTATGAAATGGGCAACATCAACGCCGTAATGGACGGTGACATCGACGGCTTTATCAACGCTTACCTGAAGAAGCAGTCGCTTGATGCACTTGCGCAGTCATAACAAACAAACATAAAGAGAATCACTCAAGGCAAGTCCCTGAGTGATTTTTTATTTGCCATGTCACAGCAAAAAGCTGATAAATGATTTTTTCAGGAGAGTCTCTAAACTCTTGTAAAAACTGTAATTTGTCTTAAGGAACCTCTGATTAAATCGGATGTGCAGATTACGCCGCCAAATTTTTCGTCAGAAAAGTGCAAAAACTGCGCAGGAATCCTGACGGATTTCAAGCAGATTTTGTGCTTTTCTGGTGGAAAATTTACAAGTAAGATGTGCATCAAAGTGTATACTGTGATTTAATCAGAGGTTTCTTAATATCCATGGTCAACATGTTGCCATTGTCCGCCGTTTGTTCTGACTAAGATCCAATTCCAATTATCGTATGTGCTATTTGGATTTAAAGACCCGTCTGCGCCGGATGAATCAACATCGAATGACGATAATAAAACAATGACTTCATCAGCATTGTTCCTATCGGCCCAATCTTGATGGTCTTTAGAACAGTCATCTCCTGCATAGTAAATTTCTGTAAGCGTACATCCTTTCCAATCGCTCTTAAACTCTTTTTTTATCGTGTCAATAGCAGAGTTAATGTCATCTTGAGAATACATTTCAGAATCTACATGATGCGTCTTTACTCCACGAACATTCCCGCCGCAAGCACTCAAACTAAAAACAAGCAAAATGCCCAGCATTGTACATACAATCTTCTTCATAAATTACCTCCTATGAGTATCGACCAGAATCAACCGTATCTTGTAACACAGCCTTTTTATATTCGGCTCAATAGCCCTGATCGGCTATGATCCATTCACTGTCCTTGTTTTCTCTTGTTAAAATCACGCTCCACCCGTCATAGGCGCCGCTTTGCCATGCCTCCTCGTCCTGATAAATATAATAGTCACAGCCGATTGTAATGATATCGCTCTTGCCGTACCGTTCACAAAGGTGATATCCGTCAAGAAACGACTCCGACTCTTCCTCATCAAACCAGATCCTCTGTAAGCTGACGAACCACGGCTTTTCTTGAAAGCTTTCCTTGACCGTCCTGACCGCTGAATCAATATCCTCGTCGGAATACGGACAGTCATCGGTCTTTTTCACCGTCGCTAAAAGGCGGTCGATTCTTGCGTTTCTGACCGTTCCGAGAAGTCCGCCGGACTGAATTTCCGTGCTGTCCCTTGCCCCGGAGCCGTCCGGGTAAAAAAAGCTTACCGCCGCCAAAGCCGCCGACAGAATCAGCAGTCCTACGATGACAAGTATCAGCCACCGTTTTTTCTCCTTTTGCGTATTCATTACCGTCCTCCGTTCAGTTGATACTTTTATCATAGACTTGATGTATGCTTTCATCTTCTCTTATGGTTATTCCGAGCACTTTAAAGGTATATCTCTCCACTTTCGGGTATTCGTCCTCTTCCAAAAAGCTGCCTTTGATGTCAAATGAATAGCCCA
>JALEYA010000120.1 GCA_022779945.1 Oscillospiraceae bacterium
GCGATCAAAGAATTGCCTGCCTTGGCGCAGATTCCGTAAATAGCCGGAACGTCGTCTCTGACCTTGGTATAAATCGGTCTGTCCTTGTCGAACAGCTTTGTGTATTCGCCGTTGACAAGGCTCATGCTGATATCGTAATAGCTTTGCATGCTGTCAATCGTCTTAGCAAAGGAATCGACCTTGAAGCCTTGAATATTGAGTGCATCAACGTTTTTAGCGATGATGTCTCTTTCGAAGCTTGTGTAACCGTTGGCAACGGCATTGTTCAGAAGGCGCTCTAAAAGCACTCTTCCGATGACAACGATGTTCAGTGAATAGTCGGATGCTTCGTTTGTACGTCCTGCTCCGACGGCGACTTTCTTGATTCTCGTTCCGTCAAACTCAAAGCTCATCGTGTTTTCGAGGGCGGGTTTTACGCCTCTTTTATAAGCGATCGTGATATCGGCGCCGCTTTCGATATGAGCATCAATCAGCGTTCCGTAATCGAGGTTGCAGATGACGTTGCAGTCAGCGAAAAGAATGTAATCCTTGTTGCTTCGTGCAATATAGTCCTTGATGGCGTCAAGCGCTTCGATTCTCGTTTTGAACATTCCTGCATTGCCGGAATTGAACGGAGGCAGAATCGTCATGCCCTCACGTTTTCTTGAAAGATCCCATGGCTTTCCTGTGCCGAGATGATCCATCAGGGATTTATAGTTGCTCTTTGTGCTGATTCCGACCTTCGTGATTCCGCAGTTGACCATATCGGAAAGAATAAAGTCAATCAGACGATACCGTCCCGCAAAGGGAACCGAGCCCATCGTTCGCATACTGGTAAGCTCACTGATACATTCGTCATATACGTTGGAATATACGATACCTAATACATTAGAAGCTAACATTATTCTTCCCCCTTTACGTCTTCGTCGATCATGGCTTTTGCGGCAACCGAAGCTTTTTGGCCGACTTTAACTTTTTCGCCGACAACGGCAATGCCCCATTTTTCAAGGTCTGCAATCTGTTCGGGGCTTTCACCGACGTGTGCGCCCTCTCCAATCACCGCATTTTCGGCGACGATGGCATATTCCACAACCGCACCGGCTCTGATGACCGTACCGGGCATAACGATGGAATAGCGGACAATCGCACCCTCTTCAACGGTTACATTCGAGAAGAGAACGGAGTAATCGACTTCACCGTCAATGACACAGCCCTCTGAAATCATCGAGTTTTCAACCGAAGCCTTGGAGCTGATATAGTGCGGCGGAGCGGCGGCGGTTTTGGAATAGATTTTCCAGCTGTTGTCGGAAAGGTCAAGGTCAACCTTGGGATTGAGCAGGTCAAGGTTGGCTTCCCAAAGGCTGTCGATCGTTCCGACATCTTTCCAGTAGCCGTCAAACTGATAAGCAAAAAGCTTTTCGCCGGCGGAATGCATCGCCGGAATGACGTCGTGACCGAAGTCGTTGCCTGAATCGGGGTTGGCTTCGTCCTCGATGAGATACTTGCGAAGAATCTCCCATGTGAAGATATAAACGCCCATGGAAGCTTTGTTGCTTCTCGGGTTTTTCGGCTTTTCTTCGAATTCGCTGATCGAGCCGTCGTCGTTGACGAACATCAGACCGAACCGCGAAGCCTCCTCCCACGGCACCTCAAGCATGGCAATCGTGCAGGCTGCGCCTTTGGCTTTGTGGTAGGCAAGCATTTTTGCGTAATCCATTTTGTAAATGTGGTCACCGGAAAGAACGGCGACATATTCGGGATTGTAGCGGTCAATAAAGTTGATGTTCTGGTAAATTGCGTTTGCCGTTCCCTTGTACCACTCGGTGCCTTTGATCTGCTGATACGGCGAAAGAACGTGAACGCCGCCGTAGCTTCTGTCAAGGTCCCATGCCTGACCGTTTCCGATATAATCGTTGAGTTCAAGCGGCTGATACTGCGTCAGTACACCGACCGTATCAATGCCGGAATTGACGCAGTTCGAAAGCGGAAAGTCGATGATTCTGTACTTGCCGCCGTACGGAACGGCCGGCTTTGCAATATTCTTGGTAAGGATTCCGAGTCTGCTGCCCTGTCCGCCCGCAAGAAGCATGGCAAGGCATTCTTTTTTCTTGGCCATAGGTATTTCCTCCTTGATTAGATATTAGATTTTAGATGTTGGATTTTAGATGCGGCTGTCGGGACTTTGTGCCCTTATTTTTTCTTCGTTGCTTTCTTCGGAGATTTTTTCGCTGTCTTGGTTTCAACAGCCTTTTTTGTCGGAGCTTTTTCTGTTTTTGCTTCGGTAGGCTTCTTCGCCGGGGCTTTTTCCACCTTTGCTTCAGCAGGCTTTTTGGCCGGTGCTTTCTCAGCTTTTGCGTCAGCAGGTGTCTCCGCCGGTACTTTCTCTGCCTTGGTTTCAGCAGGCTTCTTTGCCGGTGTTTTCTCTGCTTTTACTTCAGCAGGCTTCTTAGCCGGGGCTTTCTCCGCTTTTGCTTCAGCAGGCTTCTTAGCCGGTGTTTTCTCCGCTTTTGCTTCAGCAGGTGTCTCCGCCGGTACTTCTTCCGCCTTTATCTCAGCGGACTTTTTTTTAGATTCCGAGGCCGCCGGTTTCTTTCTCGGCGCTTTATAGCTGTGCTTGAGATAGATGACCGAAAGACCGGCAATATCCACTGTCAGGCTGTTTTCGTAGCCGTGAAGGGCTTGCTTCTTGGTTTTCAGCTTACCGTGTGTGCCGACGCCGTTTCCGCCGAAGGCTTCGTCATCGGAATTGAGGATCACCTCGTAGGTGCCTTTCTTTTCAACGCCGAACGAGTAGTTTTCTCTTGTGACGGGCGTAAAGTTGCAGACGCAGACGATTTCGTTCTGGTTGTTGTCGATTCTTCTGAAAACGAGGACGGAGTTTTCGTTGTCGTCGCTGACGCACCACTTGAAGCCGTCCCAGCTGTAATCCTCCTGCCACATAGCGGGATATTTCTTGTAAATCTCGTTAAGAGCCTTGTTGTAGTCTTTAAGCTTGCGGTGCTTTTCGTAGCCTAAAAGCAGCCAGTCAAGACCCTGGTCGTACTTCCATTCGATGAACTGACCGAATTCCTGACCCATGAACATCAGCTTCTTACCCGGGTGCGCCATCATGTAACCCATGAAGGCACGGACACCGCTGAACTTTTCGTCGTAGTCGCCGGGCATTTTATTGATAAGCGAGCATTTTCCGTGAACGACTTCATCGTGCGACACGGGAAGCACAAAGTTTTCGGAAAACGCATAGAAGAACGAGAACGTCAGAAGATTGTGGTTGAACTTTCTTGAAAGACCGTCCATTGAGAAATATCTTAAAACGTCGTTCATCCAGCCCATGTTCCACTTGAAGTTGAAGCCGAGACCGCCCATGTCGGTCGGCTTGGAAACAAGAGGCCATGCGGTGCTTTCTTCGGCGATCATCAGTACGTCGGGATGGTCGGCAAAAATCAGCGTATTCAGGCTTCTGATAAAGTCAATTGCCTCAAGGTTTTCGTTTCCGCCGTATTTATTGGCGATCCATTCGCCGTCGTTGCGGTCGTAGTCGAGATAGAGCATCGAGGCCACAGCGTCAACACGAAGTCCGTCAAC
>JALEYA010000125.1 GCA_022779945.1 Oscillospiraceae bacterium
TTGTGAAGCGTTGACGGCTCGACCGTGATTTTATTTTCAAAAATTGCAATCTCTGCCCCAAACTTTGAAAGCTCTTCTTTCATAACGGCGCCCCGGTCGCTTTCTTTCAGCCGCAGCCGCTTTGTGCCGGTAAAAACTGCGCCGGTTTTCGCACGTGCTATCGGCATAAGAATCGGTGCCAAGTCCGGGCAGTCGGAAACGTCGATTTCGGGCTTTCCGTTTGCAAGAAGCGGAAACAGCCGTTTATACACGCCGTCGCCCTGCAAGCTGTTTTCTTTGAGTCCCGTGACGGTGACGCTTCCCGAGAGGACGTTAAAAGCGTCAAGAAAAGCCGCCCCCGAATAGTCACCCTCAACGCTTAACGAGCAAGGCTTGTACGCCTGACCCGAAGACATGGTAAGGGTGTTTTCGTCCTCCCATCTGACAAAAACGCCGAAAGACTGCATAGCGTCAAGCGTCATATTGATATAACTGCGGCTTTCGACCGGCGGAATCAGCTTTATCCGGCTTTCCGCTTTCAAAAACGGCAGGGTGAACAGCAAGCCGCTTACAAACTGACTGCTGATATTCCCCGGTACGGTGAAGTCGCCGCCTTGAAGCGTTCCTTTGATTTCGATTGCGTCGAGCGTCTGACTGTAAGAAAGACCTCTTTCTTTGCAGATTTCCTCATAAACGCTCATCGGCCGTTTCATCAGAAGCCCTGCGCCCGTGAACCGCTGTCGGTTTTCGTTCAAAAGAAGCAACGGCAGGATAAACCGCAGGGTGCTTCCGCTTTCCCGGCAGAAAAAGTCGCTTTCGGGAATGTCGCAAATATTTTCGATTCCCCGAACCGTGACCGTATCGCCCTCTTTTTTGATTTCGGCTCCCATTTTGCTAAGGCAGTCGAGCGTCGCTAAGATGTCCTCGGAATAGGTGACGTTTTTTATGACGCTTTCGCCCTTTGCCAAGGCGGCGCAGATAAGAAGCCTGTGCGCCATGCTTTTTGACGAGGGAGCGGCGGCACAGCCGTCTGCTTTACTTTTTTTGATAATTGCTGTCATTTTTCTGCCTTTCGGTTTTCGAGATATTCAATCAGAAAGTCGGCGGCTCGTAAGTATCCGTCCGTGCCGAGTCCCGTGATCGTCTTGACCGCCGCTTGTCGGATATACGAAACCTGACGGAAGTCCTCTCTGTCCTCAACCTTAGAAATATGGACTTCGACGGTCGGAATCGAAACGGACTTTACGGCGTCTAATATCGCCACACTCGTATGCGTGTATGCCGCCGGATTGATAATAATGCCGTCCGTGTTGCCGTAGGCTTCCTGAATCTTATCGACTAAATCGCCCTCATGGTTCGACTGGAAACATTCGCAGTCGATGCCCTTTCCGGCGCAGTAGCTTTCGATTTTATCGAGCAAATCCCGGTAGGTTTCCTTGCCGTAATGCTCAGGCTCCCGGATACCGAGCATATTGATGTTCGGCCCGTTCAGAAATAAAAATCTCATAATGTTTCCTCAATTCTTCTGACGGCGTTTTCGACCTTTCCGTCCACAAAAATTTCCTCGTCCGCCGTTTCTTGATAAATCGGATACCGCTCGTCAAAGCGTTTTTGTAAATCCGCACGGGTACTCGAAAGCGGACGGTCGTCCGTCGGCAGAATGTCTTCGATCGGGCGGTTCAGGAAAAAGATTTTTCCGTTGGAGCGAAGATAATCGACATTCTCTTTTTTGAGTACCGCACCGCCGCCCGTTGCGATGACAAAACCGCTTTTCGCCGAAGCCTCTTTGATTGCTTCGGTTTCGGCAAAGCGAAAATAACTCTCACCGTGCCGTGCAAAGATCTCGCTGATCGGCATTTTTTCATTTTTTATAATCAGCTCGTCCGTATCGATAAATTCTTTACCCAGTTTTTCACTGAGCGCCTTTCCGATCGTGCTTTTTCCGCTTCCGGGCATACCGGTCAGAACAATATTCTGCTTTTTCGAAAGAACATACTTGTAGGTGTCCTCGTAGACGCTCTCATCATAGGAAGCATCAAGAAAAATTTCGCTTGCCGATACCGCCTGCGCGACCAGCATATACAGTCCGCAGCAGCCTTTGATACCTTTTTCCCGTGCTTTCCGGACAAGCTTTGTTTCAAGCGGATTATAGACCACGTCCACAACGCCTTTTAAGTGTTCAAAGCCGTCAAGGGAAATCGCCGCCGTGTCATTCTTCGGAAACATTCCGCAGGGAGTCGTGTTGATGATGAAGTCGGCGTCTGCATGAAGCGAAAGCACGTTTTCGTAAGTCAGTTCCCCTTTTCGGCTGACACGAAGAACACTTGCCGCACCCAGAGCCTTTGAAACGGCAAAGGCGGTTTTGGAGGTTCCGCCGCTTCCGAGTATCAACACCTTTTGATCCGTAAAGTCAAAGCCCTGACGCAAAATCAGCTTTTTAAGGCCCCCGAAGTCGGTGTTGTATCCGTAAAGAACGCCGTTACGGTTCACGACCGTGTTGACCGCACCGATTTCCTGTGCCATCGGGTCGATGTAAGAAAGATACTCCATCACCCTTTGCTTATACGGAATCGTGACATTGATGCCCGAAAAGTCACGCTTTGTCATGAACGCATCGAAGTCATCGGGCGAAACCTCGACAATGTCGTATTTATACGGCGCAAAATGCTCGTGAATCACTTTTGAAAAGCTATGTCCGAGCTTTTCACCGATTACTGCGTATTTCAAAAAATCATCCCTTAAAATAGTCTGTGCCGAATCTCATCGCTAACATATCGTACACGGTCAGCGCCGTTATCGAATCGACCACAACCGACGCCCGTCCGAT
>JALEYA010000138.1 GCA_022779945.1 Oscillospiraceae bacterium
GAAACTGCTTCCAAATACGGCGGCGATTACAAAGCAGGCTGGTACAGCGGTTATGTCACCACTTATCAGTCCGATCCGCAGGACGAAACCAACCCCGATTCTTTCCTGTACGGCTATTATGAAACCCGCTGTATTCTTCCGAAAGGGCAGGGACTCTGGGCGGCATTCTGGATGATGAACGGCGATGTGTACAACGTGGACGGCAGCGGCCGTGACGGCACGGAAATTGACATTTTCGAAAGCTTCGGCTACGAGTACGAACCAAAAATGACAGCGGACTGCGTTTCCGTCAACCTTCATTGGGACGGCTATGAAGACGCGCATCAGAATTATCATGTCGGGGATTTCTATGCCGAAGAACCCTATACGCAGTACAACACCTACGGCGTAAAATGGACGCCCGACGAATACATTTTCTATATCAACGGTCACGAATGCGCCCGAACCGATAAAGGCGGCGTGTCGCAGAATCCGGAAAGCCTGATTCTATCCGTTGAAGTCGCCGGAGAAAACGGCAACGCTTCCGGCAGAGGCGATATCACAAAAAACAGCGGCGACGTAGATTTCATTGTTGATTATGTGCGCGTCTATCAGGCGACGAAGTAAGCAATTTTACCTGAAAAGTAAACAAAACGGCTCCTCACAATCGGAACAATTCCGACAGGGGAGCCTTGTTTTTATGATAAATCGGTTTCCGCTTCCATCCTCAACAAGTAAAAGAACCGAAGCCATTCGGGCTGATCTCCGATACTGTCTTGAATCTTATCAAGCGTCCGTTTGCCGATACGGCGGTCTAAAACGGCGAACATTCGGACAATGGGATTTTCGGAAGCAATACTTTCCGGAATCGATTGATTGCGGTATGCTTTCAAAGCGTCGCAAAACTCGCTGTCGGTGTACTCCGTCCGCTTTTCGGGCGGATATTTTTCAAATAGTGCCTGAAATCCGTCCCAATATCCGCTGACACCGGTGCAAGGGCTTTCGGGCTTGTACCTGTTTTTAATAAAGTAGGTATTCACGGTTTCCCATGAGAAACGCTTGACCGTTTTTCCGTCAACGCACACCGAAAAAATGTGACAGCCGTCCATACCGGCATATTCGGTACAGCCGTACCGCACCCGACCGTGAAGGCAGGGGGCAAGCATCTCCTTTTCAAGGTGTTTTCACATACCGCTCTAGGAGGATAGGACTTTGGTCATAGTGTGAGTCTCCTTATTGCTTCTATTTGAAATACATTCGACAGAATTTTGCGAAACATTGTACCAGTTTTTTATATAATTATCTTTCAGCAATTCTTTGTCCTTGTTGACGATTTCAACAAATAAAGATGTTAACCCGTCCCAATCTGCTAAGTTTCCTTTTGGGTACAAATTCCAGTTAATTTCGTCTATTGTATAGTTGCTTTTTATTGAATTGTTTTTCATAGATGTGGTAACACGATTTTCTTTATCATCATGACCGCCTTTAGCAATCGGATAAATATGGTCAATTGTTGGGATCAACTCCCAAAAAGCGATATGTGTTTGTGTCATTTTCCAATGAGGGTGAAAAGGAAATTCATCAGGAAAATAAGTCGATATCACTTTAAGCATACCGGGATTTATAAGCCTTTTCCCTGTATAGCGATCAATGAACCCGTCCGATAAGAATTGCTCCAATTTTTCTGCCATTGTATATTTACGCTTCTCGACCTTAACAGCTTTATGAGGATATTGATTTACAATTATTTTTTTTGCCGCCTCGTTATTGTTTGCGAGAAGCATTTTGGCTATATCTTCAATGATATCGCTTTTCTCTTTATTCATAATAACTATAACACCTTGAATGTCCGCAGTTTACGAGGACAAATCGCACAAATGTAAAAGGGCGCATCGACTAATTTTCAGATGCTTTATACATCAAATAGTCATGTTTCAATTTGAAATATCTGTCAATCAGAATTTTGGGAATATTGCAATTCTGAATGATAGCATCGCATTGTTGAAAGATTATTTGCGCTTCTTCGTCAGAAATCAGAATTCCAATCGGTAACTCATGCAGCCCATAATCAAGCGAATTTAAATTTCTTTCAAAAACCAATTGTTGTATGCGCATATCCCCGGTAGTATGAGCATAAGCTTCATCTAAAAAATTATTTGCCAATTCACAATGATCCGGGTTGTTTTTGAAAATCTGATAAAACCATCGCAGCTCAGGCGTCATATTCTGCCGGCATCTTGGATATAACCAATTGTAAATAACGCTCTTTAACTGAAATGGTATTTGACCATTTCCGCGTTCAAACAGAAAGGTCATCGTTTCTGTTTCACAAATATCATTCACAAGCTGTTTGAGTACAGTTTCACGATCATCGGACGATAACGATTCAATACTATAGCACAAATTCTTCATCATACTATTTGCTTCAAACTTCAATCCTCTATTATAGAGCGTTTCGTATTGCATAACACTTTTTAGTAGCATTTCGTAATCCATGTGTTACTTCTTCCTCAATTCATAACAATCTTTTTGACAACATCTTAACTCATGCTTGGGACAAAAGTACGATACACTCTATATGCCCCGTATGCGGAAACATATCCACCGGCTGAATCTTTCTCACCTTGTACCCGTTCTTGACAAGAAACAGCAAATCCCTCGCCTGCGTTTCGACGTTGCAGGAGATGTACACAACCCTGTCCGCCCCCAGCGTCACGAGGCTTCGGAGAAACCTCAGGTCGCTTCCGGCTCTCGGCGGATCCATGAACACCACATCAACCTTTTCGTTTTCTCCTGCAAGTTCCTGCATAAATTCGCCTGCGTCCGCCGTGAAAAAGCGGAGGTTTTCTTTTTGGTTGAGTCGTGCGTTCTGCTTTGCGTCACGGATAGCGTCGGGGTTCACTTCAACACCGATGACGGTTTTCGCCCGTTTTGCGGCGGTGATGCCGATGGTACCGATGCCGCAGTACGCGTCAAGGACGGTTTCTTTTCCGGTAAGTCCCGCGAAGGCAATCGCTGTGTTGTACAGCTTTTCAGTCTGTACGGGATTGATCTGATAAAACGACTTCGGCGAAATCCGGAAACGGTTGCCGCAGAGAATGTCTTCAATATACCCCTTGCCAAACAGCACCGTTTCGTCTTTTCCGAGGACAAGACTGGTTTTGGCGCTGTTGACGCTTTGCACGACGGTCGTAATTTCGGGGTGAAGGGTAAGAAGCTTCCTGAGAAAATCGTTCTTCCTCGGAAAAACGGGCGTACCCGTGACAAGTACTACCATGACTTCACCCGTCTGAAAGCCTCGTTTGACAAGCACATGGCGCAAAAAGCCCCTGCCCGTGTCCTCATTGTAGGGTAAGAGCTTAAACATCGGAAGCATTTTTCGGATATCCACAATAATTCTGTCGGCGGTTTCGTCCTCAAGCAGACAGTCGTCCACTGACACGATCCGATGACTTTTTGACTGATAGACGCCGGAAATGATCTTTCCGCTTCGGGTCATTCCGAACGCCGCCTGCACCTTGTTGCGGTAGTGGGTCGGGTTTTCCATGCCGATGATTTTGTTGACAAAGCCGAAAGAGCCAAGCGTTTTGACACACTTGGCTTGCTTAAAGGAAAGCTGTTCTTCGTAAGACATGTTCTGAAGCTGACAGCCGCCGCATTTTTTATAAAGCGGACAGCCGTTGCCCTTGCCGGCTCTTTTCAGCTTCGGTTTCTGCGTTTTTTTACTTTCTGCCATATTTCCTCATACAGTGCCTGACGGCAAGGTCGATGATGATGAGCGTTGTTACGGCGCAGATCGCCGCAACGGGATTGGATTGCTGTTTGCTTTTCATAGTGTTTCTCCTGCCTTTCTTTTATCTTCCCTCGGGGATCATTGTGAAGCCGAGACGATAGGTTTTTCCGGCGTTGTTTGTGCATTCGTCAAGCGTTCTTGCTCCCCAGCTGTCGTAGCCGCCGACGCCCGTCTGACGGGAAACGGCTTTGACATAAAGCTCGTCGTTTTTCGGGAGCTCATAGCCGTGTTTCGCGGCTTCCAGTTCGTTCACCGACCAGCGGCAGGCGTTGAATTCCATTTCCTTGTCCGCTTCGAAAAGCAGGGTATGCTTGGAGCCGACAAGCTTTGCAAAACGTACACCGGTTCTTTCGCCGTGCTCCTGCGGCTTGAGGTAGGGGACGTATAGATTTTCGATTTCGGTCTTGTACATGCCGATATCGGCACTTTTATTGCGATCAATGTAGTTTTCGTGCGGTCCTCTTCCGAGGTATTCGAGCGAATAATAGCTTTGCCCCAGCTTCAGCTCAACGGCAACCTGCGGAAGGTCGGGCAGTCCCGACGGAACCGGAAGGCTGAAATCCACATGGATTCCGTTTGAGCCGATCGTATAGATGATTTTTCCGACACATTCCTTCGGAAAGGTGTGAAGAGTGAACTCGGTTTCCACCTTGACTGTCTTTTCGTCCTGTTTGACGTTTTTGATGCTGAACGAAGCGTCCTTGCCGGCGGTTTTCCACATCGCACACCGCACACCCATATGATTACCCCGGTCGTTGTCGGTCGGCGCACGCCAGAACTGCGGGATGACGGGTGCCGAAAGAAGCTCCTCACCGCTCTTTCTGACGGAATACAGCTTGCCCGTTCTCCTTGAAAAACGGACTTCCAGTTCTCCGCCCGAAACGTAAAGCGTGCCGTATTCGGTTCTTGTTGTCATCTCGTGACCGGCAATCGGCGTCTTTTTGATGTCGTATTCATTGATGACGAACTGACGCTTGGCGATTACGTGACCGGCTTTTGCCCATTTGGCGGCGTCTTTCAGCTCAAAGATGACATTCAGATACCATTCGCCGTCGGGATTCTTCCGAAGTTTCAGATCAACGTCGGCCGTTTCACCCGGCTTTGCACTGACCAAGCAGTCGCCGCTGTCAATGACCTTGCTGCGGCTGATCTGCTGCCAGTGAAGATTGTATTCGGAAAGGTCGGAGAACATAAAGTTGTTTCTGACTCTGATTTTCCCCTTGGCGGCGTCCACAGCTTCGAAGTCAACATTCTGGTAAAGCCGCTTCATTTCGGTCATCTTCGGACTCAGGCTTCTGTCGGCAAAAAGCAAACCGTCGCCGCAGAAGTTACCGTCGTTCGGGTCGTCGCCGAAGTCTCCGCCGTAGCCGATGTATTCCGTTGCGTCCTCGGTTTTCGTCCGGATTCCCTGGTCAACAAAATCCCAGACAAAAAGCCCGAAGAAGTGCTCATTTTTGAGTAAATCAAGATATTTTTCGTTTCCGCCGCAGGAGTTACCCATGGCGTGGGCATATTCGCAAAGCATGTACGGCTTGTCCGCGTACTTTCTCATCTTCTTTTCGATATCCCACGGTTTTTCGTACATCATGGAATACACGTCCGTGACGTTCCGGTCGTTTTCGAAGTCGTCCCAGATCGACTCGTAATGAACAAATCTCGTGCTGTCCTTCTGCTTGAGATAGTCATACATCTTTTTGAAGTTTTCGCCGCCGCTGCATTCGTTTCCGAGTGACCAGCAAACGATTGACGGGTGGTTCTTGTCGCGCTCGTACAGACATTCGATTCTGTCCATGCATACGGGCGTCCATTCGTCAAGCGAGCCGGGGAGAAGCGGCGTGGACGGGTGAGACGGAAAACGCGTTCCGTGGGATTCAAGATCGTTTTCGTCGATGACATAAAGACCGTACTCGTCACATAGGTCGTACCATTCGGTGTTGTTCGGGTAGTGCGAGGTCCGGACAGCGTTGATATTGTTTGCTTTCATCACCTTGATGTCTTCAATCATTGTTTCAGTGCCAATCGCTCTGCCCTTATCAAAAGAAAACTCGTGGCGGTTGACGCCCTTTAAAACGAGCCGCCGGTCATTCAGGTACACGATACCGTCCTTGATTTCGATTTTTCGAAAACCGGTTTTCAGTGCGGCAAATTCAAAGCTTACGCCGTTTTCGTCCCGCAACGCAAAAATCACGGTGTAAAGATACGGATGCTCGGCGTTCCAGAGCCGGATGAACGGCAGGGTGGCTTTCAGGTGTACCCGTTTTTTGTTTTCCGCCGTGAACGAGTCAAAGGCGGCGACATCGCCGTTGGCGTCGTAAACCGTCATTTCCACCTCGGTGTGCTTACCGGTGGTTCCGAGGGAAAGGGTTACATCAATCGTTCCGCTTTTGTACTTGGCGTCGGGAATGGCCGAAACGGAAAAGTCGGCAATATACTGTGAAGCGGTCGTATATAAATAGACGCTTCTGAAAATGCCGGCAAGTCGGAAAAAGTCCTGATCTTCCAGCCAGCTTCCGGTGCACCAGCGGTACACTTCAACCCCGATCGTGTTTTCGCCGGGCTTTAAAAGCTCGGTGATATCGAATTCACTGTGACGGAAGGTGCCTTCGCTGTAGCCGTAGCGCGTTCCGTTTACATAAAGATAAAAGCACGACTCCACGCCCTCGAAGCAGAGCACGACTCTGCCCTTGGAAAAGCCTTTGGGCAACGTGAATTTTTTTATGTAACAGCCGACGGGATTGAACTCTGTCGGGGCAAGCGGCTGATGCAGTCGTTCGTTGCCCTCCCACGGGTACTGAATATTCGTATAGATCGGACGGTCAAAGCCTTCGAACTGCCAGGAAGACGGAACGGTGATTTCGTCCCATGAGGAGGTGTCAAACTTCGGTTCGGCAAAGGAAATGACCTTGCTTTTATAGTTTTCGAAAAGCTTGAATTTCCATTCTCCGTCGAGGGAAAAACATCTTCCCGAAGAAAAACGTTCGCCCTTGAGGGCTTTGTCAAGGCTTTCGTACGGCATGAACGACGCTCTTTGCGGCAGACGGTTGATTCCCGTTATCTGCGGATTCGATTGCCATTCCTGAAAGCCGTCAATTTCTGTTTTCATAAGAATCTGCTCCCTTTCCTGCTACAGGATATTTAAAGTCATAAATCCCCGTTGTAGCCGAACGGGGAGTAAGAGAATATTACAGTTATTTTATATTGACCTTCCGTTCCATGATCCAGCCGGTCAGAATGAGAAGTCCCAGGGCAACAAGACCCATGAAGATTGCGCCGCCGACACCGTAGGAGAAAAGCGATTCGCTCATGGTGTCCATGGATTCAAACGCAAGATAAACCTTTTCGCTCGTGACGTGAACGGCAAGAGGGAGGGAATAGGTCAGTTTCATGTTAATTGCGTTGGCGACGGCAAAGGTGCCGAAGAAGATCAGAAAGCCGAAAAGCTTCGGATGCTTCTGAAGTGCTCTTGTATTGGAAAGCGTAACCGAAAAATAAACGAAGCCGACGAACGTGAGAATGTTCAGCAGTGCAACGATCGCAAGGATAAACAAAAGCTTCATAACGAGCCACTTTGACGGCAGCATATCAAGAATACCGCTGCCTTTGATGACCTCGAGAATACCGGAAAGCGATTCATCCGATTGTCTGGAGGCGTTCAGTCCGATCACGCCGATAATCAGCGCCATCAGTACACAGCTTAAAATAATCCAGAAGAAAGAAACGACAACCTTTGAAAAAAGAAGCTGACTGCTTTTGACGGGAAGGGTAAAGGTCAGATAGCCCTGCCTGGAATAAAGCGTGTCGTAAAAATTTCGGATGACGGAAACAAGCGTCATAAAAACGGCGGCGATGCCGACGAAGTAAAGGACAAGAGAGCCGATAACGCTAAGCCATGTCATTTTAGCGAGCATCGCAATCAGCATCAAAACCGTCACCGCACCGGCGCAGGCATAAATGATGCTGACATATCGTGCCGAATGCTTGATTTCATATTTTAAAAGCTTACCAAGCATAGGTGAACACCTCCTTGAATACTTCTTCAACCGTTTTGCCTTTTTCACGAAGCTCGTCAACGTGGGAATCGACAATCACCTTGCCCTGACTGATCATCAGAACACGGTCGAAGATTTTTTCCACGTCATAGATCAGGTGGGTCGACATCAGAATGGTCGAATCCTTGGCGTAATTGCTCATAATCAGGTCAAGGATCTTGCTTCTGGAAGCCGGGTCAACACCGCCGAACGGCTCGTCAAGAATATAAAGCTTGGCGTTGCGGCTGATAATCAGAAGAAGATTGAGCTTTTCCTGCTGACCCTTTGACATGGTTTTGATTCTCTGCTTCGGGTCAAGACCGAGACGGGTGACCAGCTCGTTTGCCTTGTTTTTGTCAAAGTCTTTATAAAAGTCGGCGTAATACGCGATGGCGTCAACCGGCCGCATCCAGTCGGGTAAAAACGTTTTTTCGGGAAGGTAGGCGACGATGCTCTTTGTGTATACGCCGGGCTCCTCGTTGTCAATTTTAACGGTACCGGAGTAATCCTTGATAAGACCGGTGAGAATTTTGATGAGCGTCGTCTTACCGCAGCCGTTCGGACCTAAAAGGCCGATGACCTGTCCGGGATTGGCGGAAAAGCTGATGTTGTTGAGAACCTGCTTACTGCCGTAGGATTTGCTCAAAGAGGAAATATTGATAATTTTTTCCATGTTACTTTTACGGACAAAACGTCCTTCTCCTTTCGCGGTTATTTATGAAGCTTTTCAACAAGGAAGCAGATGGCCGCCGCCCAGATTGCCTGAAGGGCGATCGCTGTCAGACAGCCGACAA
>JALEYA010000151.1 GCA_022779945.1 Oscillospiraceae bacterium
AGTTACAGCTGTCGGAAGGCGGCTGTAATTTTTATGTCAAAGATGGAACAAAGCGAAAATGCGGTTTCTCTACGCTCCGTAGGTTGATTCTATCCGTTTTGTCGGTTATAATCGAACTGCAAAACGATGAAAGGAGAAACAACTCATGAACAATTATGTCACTGCCGGCGCCATAAAAGCTTTGCGTGAGAAAAAAGGACTGACGCAAAATCAGCTTGCACAAATCCTGAACGTCAGCGACAAAGCCGTTTCAAAATGGGAAACCGCAAAAGGACTGCCCGATATCACATTGATCGAGCCGTTGGCGGCGGCTTTGGGCGTTTCGGTTCCCGAGCTGATGTTGGGCGAAAAGGTCACGAACAACAACGCTTCGGCGAATCTTCTGCGGGCAAAATTCTATGTGTGTCCGGTTTGCGGAAACGTGATTTACGCGAGCGGTGACGCCTTAATCAGCTGCTGCGGAATCACACTGCCGGCGCTTGAAGCTTCGGAGCCGGACGGCGAGCACGAAGTAAAAATCGAAACAGTAGAAGACGAAAGCTTTATTACTGTAAGCCACAGCATGACGAAACAGCATTACATTTCGTTTGCAGCGTTTGCGACAAGTGATCGGATTCAGCTTGTGAAGTTTTATCCGGAGGGGAACGCCGAAACACGAATGAATCTTCGCGGCGGCGGATATCTTTATGTTTACTGCAACCGCCACGGGCTGATGAAGAAAAAGGTGCGGCTCAGGAGAAAAACCGAAGAATAAGAGACGAGGGTACTGTGGAAAACGCAGTCCCTCGTCTGATTTTTGTGCTGTTCCGCTTTTTGCTTCATTTTAGAGGTTTCCTGAATATCAGCGCCATTTTACAAATGTTGAGCCGCCCTCCTGCTCACGGCTCGGGTTCTCAACCCAAAATCAGTACGGACTATCCAGGCATTGGAGCCTGAAGACCTCAATAAAATACAGGTATTGCCTGAGCCGGGATTGGTGTCGCCACGCGATCCGACTGGCAAAAATCAGATGAATCTGCCGGCTCGGGCTGTCGGGTAAAAGCTTGGTATTGCCTGACCCGGGATTGGTGTCGCCACGCGATCCGACCGGAAAATCAGATGAATCTGCCGGCTCGGCTGTCGGGTAAAAGCTTGGTATTGCCTGACCCGGGATCGGTGTCGCCACGCGATCCGACTGGCAAATTAGATGAATCTATCGGCTCGGGCTGTCGGGTAAAAGCTTAGCATTGCCTGGCCCGGCATTGGAGTCGCCTTGCGACCGCCTTGCGACCTAGTCGGCGTTTTCTTCTTCGATTTTGTCGACAACTTCCTGCGGGATTGCTTCGCCGTGCTTGACAAAGAGGAGACACAGCAGGCAAAGCGCAAAGGCGATCGGGCTGTAATAGAACAGCGACATATATGTTCCGCTGACCATGGCGACAAAGCCGTAGATGATCGGTGAAGCGATCTGAGCGGAGAAGGTTGCGGTGTAATAGTAACCGGTGAAGGTTCCGACCTTTTCCAGTCCGCCGATTTCAAGAACAAGAGGAAGCGTGTTGACGGTGATGAACATATTCGCCGCACCGCCTAAGATAAGAACCGGGAAGATGAGAAGGGCAAGAATTTTGACAACGCCGTCAACGGAATTTTTGATGTTGAGCATTGCGCCGGCATAGTCACCGTCGGCTGTTTCTTTTCCGAGAATGTCACGGCTGACCTTGATAAGCGAATCGTAGTTGAAGTCTCCGCCCGACTTTTCGTCGAGAGCGGCGTCGACCTTTGCATATTCGCCGTTTTCGGGCATTCCGTTTTTCAGGTACTCGTCTACGAAGCCGTCAAGCGTAAGTACCTTGTATTCACCGCTTTCGCCGGCGGCCTTTTTGTTCGCGGTGTTGACCTCACTGATTGCTGAGTCAATGTTCGCATAAACCTTGTTGGCAGAGACGTATTTCGTTGTGGAAAGTCCATCGGACGCCAGCATGATGGTGAACACGCCGAAAAATACGATGAAAGCCGCCATGAAGATCGAAAGACCGGCAAGAATGGTTTTCTTTCTGCCGATTTTTGATCCGAGCTTGCCGGCCGGAATTGCGGCGGCGGCGGAGCAGACAGCGAAAATCGCCATGAGGATGGTTGCCTTTGCGGTCGCAAGATGAAGAATTTCAGCCGCAAACAAGGAGAAGAACGTGGTAATGGCGTTCGTTCCGCAGAAAAGGAAAAACAGGGAAATGAGCATGAAAACAAGGCTCTTTCTTTCGCCGGTTGAAAGCTTCATTGCTTTTCTTGCGGCCTTTTCCGCTTTCTTCGCTTCTTTTTCGGCCTTTCTCTTCGCTTCGGCGTCCATCGCCATGTTTTCTTCCATCCTGACCTGAATCCGGCTGTCCTCTTCCTTGACGAAGAAGAGAAGCACCAAAGCACCGGCAATCATAACAACCGAGCCGATGATGAAAACGATCGGGAAGGTCTGGGATTCGTCCGTGTAAGCACCGAAAAGTGCAACATAAATGACGCTTGCAATTGTGCCGGCAACCATACCGACAAGACCGCCGACACCGCCCATCAGGTTGATGATGGCGTTACCCTCGGAGCGAAGCTCGGGCGGGGTCAGGTCGGGCATGAGCGCAACAACGGGTGCGCGCCACAGGGACATAACGAAAACAAAAAGAATAATGAATACCATCGTAGCGGCGATGCTGTTCGTTTTGTTCGCAACGATCGGAATGAGCGCAAACAGCACGGCCGAAATCGGGGCACCGGTTACGATGAACGGACGGCGCTTGCCGAGCTTGGAATGACAGCGGTCGGAAAGCTTTCCGAAGGTCGGCTGAAAGATAACGCCGAAGATGTTGTCGAACGTCATAATAAAGCCGATGAATAAGGGAACAAGGGTGATGCTTGCGCCGAAGCCAACGTCCTCGCCCTGCGCCCTTGCAAGGGAGGCAAGCCACGGAGCCGCCTCGTTCAGTTTTGCGCTCAGGTTCGAAACAAACGCCGATTCGGAAAGCAGTCTGTTAAGTATTTTGGTGATGTACGGGTCATAAATGGCCCATGCGATCGATGACGCCATGAAACCGAAACCGGTGAGGATCGTTTTCTTGACGTCAAGCTTCATTTTTTTCTCTGCCATAAAAATCTCCTGTTCAATATTGTATTGTTCATGTTGTTCGGTAAACTCTTCAGACCGAAAGGTGTACGGCATAGTGCACAAATGATGTCGGATTTTAGGCAAAATGACGCAGGAATACTTTGTGTATTTCAAGGATTGAGAACGACAAAGACGGCATTAGTTGTGTGCTATGACGGATACCGAGAGGTCTTAAGAGGTTGCTTTTAGTCTCCGGCTTCTTCAACCGCTTTGTCGAGCCACTCGGTGTCCTCGTCCTTGGAAACTTCGCCGTGCTTGACGAAGGAAATGACGATAAGTCCCAGAAGGAAAGCGATTGCACAGAAGAGGAACATAAAGTTGTAGTCCTCGTTGAAAAGACCGATGACAAGTCCGCAAAGAATGGGACCTGTTACCGCCGCGGAGAACGTTGCGGTGTAATAGTAGCCGGTGAAAGTACCGACAAATTCTCTTCCGCCGATGGCAAGAACGAGCGGTAAGGTGTTGATGTTGACACAGCCGACACAGGCACCGCCGACAACAAGAGCGATCCAGAGCATGACCCAGACGAAGGTCTTGCTTGAAGAAACCTGAGAAGCGGTAAGATAAATGGCAAACATAACGATAATACCGATCAGTCCGCCGATAATGGTCTTTTTACGACCGACCTTTCTTCCGAGCATACCTGCAGGAATGCCGAAAGCAGCAAGAGAAACAGCAAAAACAGCCATCATGAGAGTCGAATAAATCGGCTCAACCTGAAGCGTCTTTTGTGCGAAGTTGGTGAAGTTCGGGATAATCGCTTCGGTTGCGTTGCAAATCAGGAAAAGGGCGGCAAGCATGATGATCAGGCTCTTTTTCTCTGCCTTGGAAATAGGAAGATCACGAATTTTGATTTTCTTCGGCTTTTCACCCTCTTCGTGTGCGATCTCAACCTTTGCCGAAAGGTCATACTTGCTGTTCTTTTTATAGAAAGCGACAAGAGCTACAAGGCAAAGCACGGAGATAACCGCCGCCACAACGAAAATGGGAGTGTAATTCGGGTAGTCCGCCGTTACGTTACCGGCAGCATCAAGAATCCGTCCCGTTGCTTCGTCGGTTTTTGCCGAAAGAGAAGAAGCCATCGCCGCAAAGCCCAAAAGACCGGCAACAGCGGAAACGATCGTTCCGATGATGAAGCCGAAGATCTGACCGACGCCGCCCATGATGTTGATAACGGCGTTGGCGTCGCTTTGAAGATTCGACGGGGTGAAGTCCGGCATCAGCGACACGACGGGTGAACGCCACACCGACATGACAAAGTTAAAGCAGATGATGACCGACATCATCAGGATGATGCTCAGTCCCGCCGCCTTGACCGAAGCCACAACGGGAATGAAGCAGAAGAAAAAGGCGCAGATCGGAAGTCCGATGATGATGTAGGGCATTCTCTTGCCGAATTTCGACTTTGTCGAGTCGCTCTTCTTGCCGAAGTACGGCTGAAAGATAACGCCGAAGATGTTGTCGATTGTCATAACGATGTTGACGAGGAGCGGCACCGTGATCCATTTTAACGCGGCGTTTCCGGAAAGCGTTTCGCCTAAGCCTCCGTCAAAGAGCATCGTAAATTTTCCTCTTAAAATGACAGGAACGTATGAATTGTATACCGACCAGAGCAGCATACAAGCCATGAAGCCGAGTCCTATCAGGAAGGTTCGTTTGTAATTAAGTTTTTCCTGTTTTTCAGACATAGTGATTCCTCCGTATGAATAATGCAAGTTATATTATACAAAATTGACCCGGTTTTTTCAAGAAAAACCGACTTTTGACGATGTAATCTACTAAATGCACAAAAACGGACGGGATATTTTGTTGACAAATATCCGACTAAATGCTAATATTTAATTGTATCACTTAAAAATCAATACGGAGGTTCTTTCCATGAGTATATATACAAAAGATGACATTCTGCGCATGGTAAAAGAGCAGGATGTTAAATTTATCTGCCTTCAGTTCACCGATATTTTAGGAATGCTCAAAAGCGTTTCCATTACGGCAAGTCAGCTGGAAAAGGCACTGGACAACAAGTGTGCTTTTGACGGTTCGTCCATTGACGGCTTTGTCCGGATCGAAGAATCCGATATGTGTCTGCACCCGGATTATGATTCCTTTGTGATTTTGCCGTGGCGTTCCGTTTCGGGAAAGACGGCACGACTGATCTGTGACGTTTATCATGCGGACGGCACCCCGTTTGAGGGGGATCCCCGTTATGTGCTGAAAAAAGCCATCAAAGAAGCTGCCGACATGGGTTACACCGTCAACGTCGGTCCCGAATGTGAATTCTTCCTTTTTCATCTTGACGAGGACGGCAGACCCACGACTAAAACGCACGACGCCGGCGGATATTTTGACTTAGGCCCCGTTGACAGAGGCGAAAACTGCCGGAAGGAAATCTGCCTTGCTCTTGAAAATATGGACTTCGAGATTGAAGCATCTCACCATGAAAATGCACCGGCTCAGCACGAAATCGACTTCAAATACGATGAAGCTCTTAAAACCGCCGACAATGTAATGACCTTTAAGTTTGTTGTCAAGAACCTTGCCAATCAGCACGGGCTTTACGCCACATTTATGCCCAAGCCGATTTTCGGAATCTGCGGTTCGGGTATGCACACGAACATCTCTTTGTTCAAGGACGGACGGAACGCATTTTATGATGAAAGCGACAGCTTCGGTCTTTCGGCGTCGGCTTATAACTTTATTGCCGGTCTTATGAAGCACGCAAAGAGCATGACGATTTTAACCAACCCGATCGTAAACTCCTATAAGCGGCTTGTTCCCGGCTATGAAGCCCCTGTTTATATTGCGTGGTCGGCCAAAAACAGAAGTCCGCTGATCCGTATACCTTACGCAAAGGGACTGGGAACAAGAATTGAGCTTCGCAATCCTGACCCTGCGGCGAACCCGTATCTTGAAATTGCCGCTTCGATTTTCGCCGGTCTTGACGGAATCAAAAATAATCTTACGCCGCCGCCGGCAACCGACACGAACATTTACGACCTGACACCGCACGAGCGTGAAGATGCCGGAATTGATATTCTTCCGAGAACGCTCGGGGAAGCAATCATCGAATTCAAGCACAGCGACTTCATGCGGGAAAAGATCGGCGACCATGTTTTCACCAAGTACATCGCCGCCAAAAAAGAGGAGTGGCGTGAATACCGCACAAGAGTTTCCCAGTGGGAGATTGATAAGTACCTGAGCAAATATTGATACGAATTAGCACTCAAATCAAATTTATAAAAATATTAGCACTCTTATCGAAAGAGTGCTAATATTTACATTTTATTCACATTTTTGTAGCCACTTTGTGACAATTCGGGCTATAATGATAATTGTAAAAAGAAAGAGAAAGAAAAAGAGATGATTCCCATGAACATCAAAACCATATCCGACTAACGGCCGACCTTGCCGGATAAGTGATTAAAACAGGGCGACATAATCAAACCACTTTAATTATATTCAATTTTTGGAGGTATGAATTATGTTTGAACTTACTCGCAGAAACAACAATCACAACGTGAACGCTTATAACCCCTTCCATGATATGGAAGAATTTGAAAGAAGCTTCTTTTATCCGTTTGACAGCTTCTTCGGCACATCGGATCTTGCCGAGTTCAAGACCGACCTGGTCGACGAGGGCGACAGCTATCTGCTTGAAGCGGATCTTCCGGGCTTTGATAAGAAAGACATCAAGCTTGATATCAAGGACGACGTTCTGACCGTAAAGGCCGAAAGACATTCCAAAACCGAGGAAAAGGACAGCCACCACAAGGTCATCCGAAGAGAAAGATCCTACGGCTGTTACTCAAGACAATTTGACGTTTCGGGCATTAAAACCGACGAAATCAAGGCAAAATACGACAACGGCGTTCTGAAGCTGACGCTTCCGAAGAAAGAGGAGGAGTCGCCGAAGTCAAAAACACTTGAAATCGAATAAAACAATAAGCGGCAGGCATCACAGCTTGCCGCTTTTCCACACTTTTGGAGAACCCGGGCTTCAGTCAAAAAGCTCCGGCTCTATTTTTCTGTCCTTAAAGAAGGTTTCTCTGTCCCTTTCCCCGATTTCACGCACGACACGGCAGGGGTTACCGACCGCAACAACACCTTTTGGAATGTCCTTTGTCACAACGCTTCCGGCTCCGATTACGGAATTGTCACCGATCGTCACACCGGGC
>JALEYA010000155.1 GCA_022779945.1 Oscillospiraceae bacterium
AGAAAAGAACCGACTGACCGATTGATAAGATAAACAGAGAGGTAGAGGTCAGAACCCCTTCCGACGGCTTCGCCGCCACCTTCCCCAAAGGGGACGGCTTTTATCCCGACAAACTAAAATTTGTCGCTCAACTTACGGCTCGGGCACTCAATTATCAATTAAGTACTGTGCGCCCCGGCATTGGTGTCGCCTTGCGACCGGCTCGGGCACTCAGCTTTCAATCAAGTACCAAGCACCCCGGCATTGGTGTCGCCACGCGACCAAGCAAGCTAAAAATTACCGGTGTATACGTTGCTTTCCGCTTTGTCACCTGCGTCCGATAAATATTCACTTGAAAAAAGACGTAAAAACGGCTATACTGAACATATCGCAATAATAAAGGAGATACCTGTTATGGCCAAAATTCAAAGTCAAAAAATGAAGCTTCTCTACCTTTTGCAAATCTTACTTACCATGACCGATGACGAACACGGTCTGACGCTTTCTCAGCTTCTTTCACAGCTTGAACAAAGGAACATCACCGCAGAAAGAAAAAGCATCTATGATGACTTTGAGGCGCTTCGGCATTTCGGAATCGACATTGAAAGCCGCAAAGAAAACCGTACTACCGTCTATTTTGTTGCTAACAGAACATTCGAACTGCCGGAACTGAAGCTTCTTGTTGATGCTGTGCAGTCGTCAAAGTTCATCACGCACAAAAAAAGCAACGAGCTGATTAAAAAGCTTGAAACTCTTTGCTCGGTTCATCAGGCATCGCAGCTTCAGCGACAGGTTTTTGTCGCCAACCGGGTCAAGACCATGAACGAAAGCATCTATTACTGCGTAGACGATATTCATAATGCAATCAGCGAAAACAGGCAAATCACGTTTCAGTACTTCGATTGGGGCACCGACAGAAAAAAACACCTTCGACACGACGGAAAGATCTATCAGGTCAGTCCGTGGGCACTGAGTTGGGACGATGAAAACTATTATATGATTGCCTTCGATTCGGATAACGAGGAAATCCGCCACTATCGGGTTGATAAGATGATGAACGTCAACCTGACGGACGAGAAAAGAGACGGCGCAAAGCTGTTTAAGAATTTCGATATGGCGGTGTATGCCAAAAAGACCTTCGGAATGTTCGCCGGCGAGGAAAGAGACGTGACGCTTCGATGTAAAAACCATCTTGCCGGCGTGATGATCGACCGCTTCGGTCACGGCATCACAATGGCCAAAGACGGCGACGAATTTTTCATCGTGACGATCAAGGCCGCCGTCAGCCCGCTGTTTTTGACGTGGCTGATGAATTTCGGAAGTGAAGTTCAGATTCTTTCGCCCGATGACGTGATTGAAAAATATTTGGAAATCGCAAAAGGGTGTCTAAACATATATCAGAACGAATAAAATGCAGTAATATGCCCCTGCAAGTCCTAAGAACACTTGCAGGGGCGTTTTATCTGTATTCTTTATTCCTTTATTCCGCGCTGTCCTCAGCCGCTTGCTCTCTGGCTTCTCTTAAAGCGATAACCTGTCTTGTGATATCGTCCATGAATGAGCCGTGAAGCTTGAACTTCGTCGTGAAAATAATCAGCGAGATAACAAACAGTACCGGCGGCACAATGACGAGCATCGCGGTGATGGCGTTCTTTGCGCCCTGCGGATTGTTGCTGTGAAGATTTCCGTCGTAACCGGAAATACCGAGCGAGGCGAACATGATAACCGTCTGAAGCGTGTAAGCCATTTTCTGCAAAAAGCCCTTCATCGAAAATGTAATCGACTCTGCACGGAAGCCGAGCTTAATTTCGCCGTAGTCGACGATATCGGCAAGGAAAACGGTCTGTGCGATGAACATGGAAGCGATTCCGATGGCGCCGACAATGTAGCAGATATTCATCACCATCAGCTGACCGGTGAGCGCACCGATTGCCATGCCGACATAACCGGCGGCGGCGATGCCGAGCGAGGCCTGATACGCCTTGCGCTTGGACATATACTTCGTAAGAATCGGAAGAAGCAGGAGACCGACAACCGAGCCGATGGCTGAGCTTGTGCTGAACATGGACTGCTTGTTCGGGTCGCCGACAACAACGTCAAAGTAATAAGTCGCAACGCCTGAGGTCAGGTACCAGCCTGCGTTTGAAATCATGGCAAAGAGCATGAAAACCAAAAGCTGGTCGTTGGACTTTACGATCTGGAATGTCTTCTTCAGTGAAAACTTTTCGGTCGACTGCGTCAGAATTTTCTCTTTTGTCGAGCCGACGCAAATGGATGAGAAGAGAATCAGGCAGGCGGCGCATACGATGGCACAGATCAGATAGCTTCGAGCGTCGTGAACCTTGATGGCTTCGCCCGTAACCTCGTCGATAACCGTTTTCTGACTGACGGCGGTCATCAGAAGCGGAGCACCGATCGTTACGATTCCCTGACCGAGACCGGAGAACGTTCTGGCAACGGTTGCAAGAATATTTCTTTCCTCCGGGTCGCTCGTAAACGACGGAACCATCGACCAGTACGGAATATCCGCAAGGGTGTTCGTCATACCCCAGAGAACATAGGTTACGGCAACATAGATCATGATACCGACACCGCTCAGATGGAACGGATTGCTGAACAGGAAGATCAAAACAAAGGCGTTCAGAAATGCACCTGTCAGGATCCACGGGCGGTATTTACCCATTTTTGTGTGGGTATTGTCAACGATCGTACCCATCATCGGGTCGTTGATACCGTCCCAGATTCTTGCAAGAGCGGTCAGTACGATCAGGAAAGAGGACTTCAGTCCCAGAACATCGGTCAGATACTTGGCAAGGAACGAATAAAACATTCCGTAGCTCAGGTCAAGACCGATTGCACCGACGCCGTAGCCGAGCTTTCCTTTGATAAATTTGAGTGCTTTCATTTCAAGTCTCCTTACTATATAACTTCATAAAATAAAAAAAGACAAAAGTCTTTTTTTATTGTACAAAAAAAATCAGAATTAGTCAATCTTTATTTTCATGCCGTTCCTCTTTTCAGGCGAATTTACAAAAAGTGCTTGAAACTTACGCCGTTTATTGGCATAATAAATCAAGATATCATTTGATAAGGAGGCTACCCTTTTGAGAAAAGAGATTGTAGACGAACTGACCGCTAAAGATAGTCAGGAACAAAAAAGTATTATCGAAAGCCACATAAAAAACGGCGTTATCATTCCGATTGACAGCGGGATCTTCATCGGTAAAAACGTCACCGTCGGAAGCGGAACGGTCATTCTTCCCGGCTGCGTTCTGACCGGCGACACAAAAATCGGCCGTAACTGCCACATCGGACCCGACACCTGGCTTTACAATACCGAGGTCGGAAACGAAACCTCACTGAACAACGTCCAGTCGTACGAAAGCAAGATTCTGGACGGTGCCGATATCGGACCGTATGTTCATATTCGGCCGAACAGCGTTGTCGGCAACAAGGTTCACCTCGGTAACTTTGTCGAAGTCAAGAACTCGACCGTCGGCGACAGCACAAGCGTATCACACCTGACTTATGTCGGAGACAGCGATGTCGGAAAGAACGTCAACTTCGGCTGCGGCTGTGTTACGGTCAATTTCACAGGAAAAGAGAAGTTCCGCACGAAAATCGGTGACCATGCCTTTATCGGCTGCAACACCAATCTTGTCGCGCCCGTTACGGTCGGCGATTACGGTTATACGGCCGCCGGCTCAACCATTACGGACGATGTGCCCGAAAATGCACTTGCCATTGCCAGAGCAAGACAGGTGAACAAAGAGGATTGGGTAACAATCAACAAACCGTACAGAGATCAAAAATAAAAAGCAGGAGCAAAAAATGTTTTTCAAAAAAGATTCGTTATCATCATCCACCTATGACTACATGATCGTCGGGCTCGGAAACCCGGGAAAAAAATATGAATTTACCCGCCACAATACGGGTTTTTTATGCGTCGACCTTTACGCCGAACTGCACGGCTTTAAAATCGACCGGCTGAAATTCAAATCGCTGATCGGCGAAACGAAAATAAACGGCAAACGCTGTCTGTTCCTCAAACCGCAGACCTTTATGAATCTGAGCGGTGAAGCGGTGCGGGATGCGGCGGCTTTTTATAAAATCCCGCCCGAAAGAATCATTGTCATTTTCGACGACATCAGTCTTGACGTCGGCAAAATGAGAATCCGCCGGAAAGGCTCGGACGGCGGTCACAACGGAATAAAAAATATTATCTATCATCTTTCAAGCGATCTGTTTCCGCGGATCAAAATCGGTATCGGCGCAAAACCGCACCCGGATTACGACCTTGCCGACTGGGTAATGACGCCATTTTCAAAAGAAGACCTGAAATCCCTTCGGGAAGTCTGCGAAAACGCCGGTGATGCACTCGAGCTGATGGTGGACAGTAAAATTGAAGAAGCGATGAGCCGGTTCAGCCGCTGAAGCTTCGCTTCAGCGGTCGGGGAATCCGCCGTTTTTTCAAAACGGCGGATTCCATCGGCGGCACTCCCCTGAGGTCTGCGTCTACAGACCTCGCTTCGCCGCCGGCGGCGAAGAAACCGAACGGCTGTTCGGTTTGGGGAGTGCCGTCGCTGCCCGCTGACCACCGGTACAAAATGAAGTGGGGCTGACGCATTCAGCGCAGAACAAAAAATGCTGAAATCGAAAATTAAATGGTTGCATTTTTCTTTTTGTTCTGCGCTAAATGCGTCAGCCCCTTGTTATGTCATTTTCCTTTGTAACACGAATAGTTCTTGTAAAAGTCACTGTATTTTTGAAACTCTGAGCCACGCGCATAGGTGTAGCTGACAAACCTTGCCATATCCTCCGGCGGAATCTGCATACCGTCATTCATCCATTCAAGCGTAACCGAAATGATCGCCGAAAGTGCAAAGCTTGTCAGATAATACCGCGGGTCGGTTTTCGGGAATGCGTTGACAGAATCGGGGATAACGCTTCTGACATCCGCTTTTATTTTATCTGCGAGCTGATTTTTGCAGTCGTTTCTTGTCACAAAGCAACAAAGAGCATAGTTTTCCTTGCAAAAAGTAAGAAACGCCGCACAGTACTTTTCAAAATCCTCCGGACCATTAAAGTTGCTGACACAATTGACAACGGTTTCGTTCATCACCTGATAGATTTCCGTCTGAATTTTGTCCATCATATCGTAGACATCATTGTAATACAGATAAAACGTCGAACGGTTCACGTCGGCGAGTTTTGTTAACTCCGTTACTGTAATCTGACTGATGTTTTTTTCGCAAAGCAAAGCAAACAGGCTGTCCCTTAGTGACTTTTTTGTTTTTCTGACTCGTCTGTCCTCTTTGGCGTCCTGATTGATTAACTTATCGTCCATATAAATCTGCCGATAAACGGCTCCTCCTTTTAAAATTCTAAAAACAAGCAACACTTTTGCTGCTGTTTGTTGGTTTTTCAATAATACATGTTCTATTTAATTATTGAAAAACTTTTTTTATACGCTATAATTAATATGACGGATTTACTTCATCTGTATGTAATTAAACACTTGTAGAAAAACCGACAACCGTATTATAATATACTTTTTATAAAAAATCAACATATTAATCAGGAGAATTTCATGCTGTCACAAAATCTGTTAACTTGTCATTTCAAAAAACGCGAAACCGCATTAAAGTGGCTTATCGGTTCATTTGCTTATTGTTCCCTTTTTATGTTTCTTGCCAATCCCGCCGAAAAAACAATCAGTCTCATCGGACGCGAGCATCTGACGCTGTTTTGTATTTACTGCTTCCTTTACGGTGCGGCAATGATCATCAATTTTCAATATTTGTTCGCGCGATTCGGGATAAAAAACAAATTCCTCTATTCCCTGATGATGGCTTCAAACCTATGTATGGGACTTGTTGCAACAACACTGATGCCGTCATTAAGTGCCAACGGAGAGATCACGGTTTTTGCCACTATCGTGCATTGGATCACCGGTTTCGGCAACATTGTTGCAAACGCAACAATCGCACTGATCCTGAATCTGAAGGTGTATAAAGCGTACAACAGCAAAAAAGCAAAAATAGTCTTTGCCGTCGGAACTTCGGTATGTATTGCCGACCTTCTTGTGTTTCTTCTTATGACTCTGATTTCCGGCGATCCTCAAAAAGCTAAAAACGGATTTTTCGAAATTATTCCTTTATTCGTTGTCTTCCTCGTGCTTTATTTTATTAATCACACCGATACGGTTTTAAAAAGATCGGAGCGCGATGCGGTCGAAACCGATTTGAAAGTCAACGACAACCGTGTTTTCACCTCGGTCTGCTTCGCTCTTCTTGCGGCGGCATTCATTCTGTTCAACAACTATGCCCTCATCAGAAATCCGATCCGTTACACCATCAGCATGACGGGAATTGACTATCCGAAAGGCTTCAATCTGGTCTGTGTTTTACTTGCAGCGTCGTTTGTGCTCAATTTCATTCTTCTTTTTAAAAAGTACGGATATAAAAATATTTTCGTATGGGGCATTTCTATGATCGGCTCGATTGCCATTCTGCTTTGCACCGCCGTTCCGACAACCATGAGTAAGGACATCGACGCCGTCCATGCCGTCAGTGCACTTGTTTTCTTCTTTTTCACAATGGCCGGCCTTTTGCTATTTATGTTAAGCCGTGCCAAAGCCGACCGCAAGCACAGATATTTCCTTCTCGGAATGGTTGCAATTTTTGCCGCAGTGATTATAACGCTTGTTGTCCTGTTCATCATTCTCGATCAGCGTTACGGCAGAACCGGACTTACTGAGGTCATTCCGCTTGAATATATTTTTATTTACTTTTATCTTGAAAACTTTACGGATTATTTCGAAAGAACTGACGAAAAAACAAATAGAAAAGTCCAAGTGAAAGCGAAAAATTGATTTCCTATTTCCTCCCTTCCTAATACAGCCAAAGCACCACTGCGAAAACAGTGGTGCTTTGGCGTTTTTGCTTCTGTTTTGTCAGTGCCTGCCGCAGCCTTGTGCGCCGCAGGTGTGTCCGTCCTGCCCGTGTTCATGATCGTGATGATTACAGTGAGGGTTCGGATTGAAAACAAGCGTTCCGGCAAGGTACGCTTTGACCGCTTCGTCTGTACTGCCCGAGACACCGGAAAAAAGCTTGATTCCGGCTTCTTCAAGTGCTGACTTTGCTCCGCCTCCGATTCCGCCGCAGATCAGGACATCAACACCGTGAAACGACAGGAACGAGGCCAGTGCGCCGTGTCCGCTTCCCATGGTGGGAACAACTCTTTCGTCGGTTACCGCACCGTCCCGGATCTCATAGAATTTGAACTGTTTTGTGTGACCGAAATGGGCAAACACATTGCCGTTTTCGTAAGTGACTGCAATTTTCATAAGGGATACTCCTTTTATATCGGATATGTCGATTATAGCACTGTTTTGTTTTTTGTCAACCGTATTGCCTGACTGAGCGCAGAGAAAAGCAGCGCAACTTGGCTGAATTACTTGATTTTTGCCGTAAAAAATGGTAAATTATTCTTGAATTTTCACCTGAAACCCGTCTGTCGGCAGAAAACACTTATCTATGAACGAGTGATCTTGATTAACGGGAGGCAATCTATATATCTGTGAACGGTCGGTGTCGGATTCAGGTGAGAAGCACTGAGAAAACATTTGGCAGAACTTGGAGGAAATGAAAATGCGAAGAAACCTGAAACGAACGTTGGTACAGTTTTTGGCGGCAGTCATCATGCTTTGTGTCTTACCGGTCAGCGGAAACGTGATTGCGATTGAAGATAATCCGACGGATCAGTATTATATCAATCTGCAAGTGTATGTAACTGACGATTGGAACAATGGAGCCGGCTTGTGCAATTTCAAAGTTTATTACAATAACGAAGACAATGTTGAAGAGTACAAACAATTTGATATCAGCGAGAGCTATTGGGAAAAATCGAATGTTCTTTGCGACGATGTTATTGCCGGCTATGTTGACGGGTATCCGACAAGAGTTGATATTTATTGTAAAATGACATCGATGAGAAGTCTTGCCTTCGAAAACGGCAAGCTGTATGTCGGAACCGGTCCCGATGACTGCAATACCATGATTGCCGGCGATATCAGTTTTGCCTTTAGTGCGAAAGGTGTATTTATGCCTATACAAAAAACCGAGACGCTTTACTCGGTCTGCGGCGAAAACATACCGGACGACTATCTTTTTGACACGGACCGATACCACTTTGAGAACCCGAACGAAACGATTGACAGCTCCTATTATAAAGAAGCCTTCGGACTGCTGAAAGGAACCGCATTGTCTGACCGTTTTGAAACAGGCTCGGCGCACAGTAACGCCTTCGGTATGGCACATTCGACGGCGGCGATTTTGCAAAACAGTCCGGACGTCAGCACATATTCAGCCGAAAATCTTGTCAATGTCAATACGGATTCCGCCAACGACTTGTTATCCATGTCAGCGAGCGATTATATCAAATATGCAAACATTTATCAGTTTTCCGACTCGGTCTCTCAGATGCGCCAAAACAACACCGGTGCGGCCAATGCGCTCAATGCCGTCAGAAGATATGTATGCCATGTCGGCGACCCGATCATCATCGACTTATGGACACCTTCCGAGGGTGGGCACACCGTTTATGCTGTCGGCGTTGACGACACCGATATTTTAGTTAACGATTCCAACGAGCCGGACAACCTGAACAGAATCAAGACCGTCGGCAATAATTGGGAATATACCGCCGCCGGACAGCATTGGAGCAGTACTGACGGCGCGACAATCAACTATGAAACCGTCACAACAACCTTGTGCGACCGCTTGCAGGAAGGGTTGAGCTACAATTATTTTGGCTACAATAAGCTTCTCGTTTGCGGCAGTCCGGCCTTGTCTTACAGCCAAAGTGACGATCTGTTGCCGATCCTTGAGACAAAACCCGCAGCGGAAAAGGAAACCGAACCGACCGACAACCTGTTCTGGCTCAATAACGGAAAGGAAATCACCGCTCAGAACGAAGGAAAAGAAAAGGCAGGCGTAACGATAGCAGGAAACGATCTTAAGATTTCGGCAACCATACCCGAATCGTCAACAGCGCAAATTGAAATTGATGAAAACGGAAAAAATGAAATCACGATTGGTACAAAAGAAAACGAAACAGTCGAAATGACCTTTACAACCGTTATCGGCATCAACAGAGGCTTAATTGATCTGAAAATCTCTGCCGTTTCCTCCTGCGACACCGTCACCGCCGAAAAAACCGAAAACGGACTGATCGTCACCGGAATTTCCGACGCAACGGTCACGCTTCTGAAAGATGATGAAGCCTTGAACACGCAGGCGGTTATTGATTCGATCAGTAATGTTACCGTCACTTACGACAAAACCGGAAAAACCGACTTTTTGAAGCTTGATTACGAAAAGCGCCATGTACACAGTTACACAGCAGACGGAACGGCACCGACCTGTACGGAAAGCGGAAAAGCCGTTTATACCTGCGAATGCGGCGACACCTATACCGAAACGATTCCCGCCGCGGGACACACCGAGGTCATCGATCCGGCGGTGGCTCCCACTTGTACCGGAACCGGACTGACCGAAGGGACACACTGCTCCGTCTGCTCAGAAGTTCTCGTCAAGCAGAAGGTTATTCCCGCCGGTCACACCGACCAAAATGCCGACGGAAAATGTGACAACTGCGGAGAAGCCCTTGATCCGACAAAAAGCTGCACTCACCTGTGCCACAAAACGGGCTTGATCGGCTTTATCTGGAAGATTGTCAATTTCTTCAACAAGCTTTTCCGTATCAACAAAACCTGCTCATGCGGCATGGCACACTATTGATACGGTTGAACCGAACATAAAACGACGCCGTCAGGACTGAGCTTTCGTCCTGACGGCGGTTTTGTTCGTCTTTTTATTTTGCCTTTGACTCGCAGTAGATACAGCGGTAAATCCTGTTTTCTCTGTCGGTCAGCTTGAAAACGTGCGGAAGCTCCTGCTCAATCGAAGTGATGCATCGAGGATTTTTACACTTGATGACGTTTTTGACCGTCTTCGGCGGTTCCAGCTCAACAATCTTTTGATTGACGCCGTTTTTGATGATGTTCACCGTGACGCCCGGATCAATGTAGCCGATGATGTCAAAATCAAGGTCAACGTCACCGTCAATTTTGATGATGTCCTTTTTGCCCATCTTTTTACTGCTTGCGTTCTTGATAATCGCAACCGAGCACGAAAGCTCGGACAGCTTCAGGATTTTATAAAGCTCCATGCCCTTGCCGGCGTGGATATGGTCGAGAACAATTCCGTTTGAAATAGGATTCACCTGCATATCAATCTACCTCCAGAAGCTTTAAAATGAGTGCCATTCTGACAAATTTGCCGTTTAATACCTGCTTGAAATAGCACGCTCTCGGGTCGTCGTCCACCGCAACCGAAATCTCGTTGACTCTCGGAAGCGGATGGAGAATCCGCATATCGGG
>JALEYA010000159.1 GCA_022779945.1 Oscillospiraceae bacterium
CACCCCCGAGATGGTCAAAAACGAGCCTCCGTTTCCCGTTATCTGGGAAAAAGTCAGGGATGTCATGTCAAGCGGAATTCTTGTTGCTCACGGCGCGGCAGGAGATCTCAACACACTTTGTCTGTGCCTGAAGCATTACGGCATCAAGTGGCAGGGAAAAATCCCCTATCTTTGCACCTGCGATATCGGTTTGAAAAGCTTTCCCGACCTTGACGGATACAGTCTCGACGTTTTATGCGGGCATATCGGGTTTCCGCTCGATCATCATTATGCCCTGAGCGACAGCGAGGGCTGTGCAAGGCTTCTTCTTGATTACATAGACAAGGGGATTGACGTTGAAAGCTTTGTTTCTTCGTTTGATTTTCAAAAGTGCCATATGGTGAGAAAGAAAAAAGTCAGAAAGAAGAAAACGCTTGAAGAAAAAATCCGGAAGAAGCTTTTTTCTCTTGAAAGTGAGGACAGCAAGCTTGAAACCATTTCCGTTTCTTCGTCAGTGAGCCCCGAACGTGTCATCGGCGTCCGTATGGAGCATCAGACGGAAATTGCCGAAAAGCTGATTACGGAAAACAAGGACAGTGCGTATCTCGACTTTCTTCCGCATAAGTTTCTTGAAGAAAACAACATACACGCGCTGATTTTAAACAAGCGCAAGCGTTTCCACTCGCTTGTCGATCTTCTCGACCGCTTTTTACCGTATGTTGACAATGCGCAAACCTGTAATCTGTTGCTGCCGAAGCTTTTCGAGAAAAGTCAGCCGGAGCTTTTACCGCATCTTGCCGGCTGGCTCGATAGCGAGAATTATTACGCAAAACTGTTTGCGCTCAACGTGATTGAAAGCCACTACATCAGTACGGTCTATTCGGACTTTTTGAAAACCGTTCTGCCGCCCCTGCTTTCGGAAGGCGGTATTATCAAAGAAAAAAGTAACGATATCCTTTTCGGTATTTGTGTCCTTGAAAAAGAAAAAGCCGAAAAGCCCAAGCGAAAAAGAAAACGCAAACGGCCGCAGAAGGTCACAAACCCGGATGCGGACATAACAACCGATCGATAAAATCAAAAGTGAAGCGACAGTTTATCATCGCTTCACTTTTTTGGCTTATTCTGAGAAACCGCTCACTTTTTGGTCGTTTCCGATTTTGCTTCGCTTGCCGCCATCTTTTTGATCCGGTCAACAAGCTCGTCCGTCATGGCGTTAATATCACTTTGAGAGGGATTATTGCTGATTTTGCTGATCTTCTTTTCATATTTTGCTCTTGTTGTCTCGTCAACCAGGCTGAGCAGATAATAGAACGTATCCGAGTAGATACCCGCATCACTCGAAAGGCTCTTTTTGCCCCAGATGGCACTTCCGTCCTCGCCGATTCCCGTGAAGGTCAGCGTACCGTCGGAAAGCTCCCAGTCCCAGGCCTTAACCGGGTAAACGATATAATTAACGCCGTCGATGTTGATTTTATAGGCAATCTTTCCGGACTTTTCAATGGCGTCCATCCTGATTTCCCGCTGCTTTTTGATGTCATTTTCGCTGATAACCACGTCGCCGATTACCGATACAACCTGAGAAACGCTGCGTTCAACAGCACTCTTGTCGCTTTCATTTCCGCCGTTTTCAAAGACAACTACGTCCCAGTTGCCGCTCATATTTGCCATGCTGACGGCTTCGCCGATCTTTTCATTCGCGTAAACCTCCGGTACGGCAAGCGGCCATTTTTCCATGTTGAAGAAAATCTGTCGGATTTCAAGGGCGCTTGCGGTGTTGACGGTAAGCTCGTTATCCTTCGCGATCTTATCGCCGGCCACGATTTCGCCGTTCGCCTTGTAATAGAGTCTCGACTGCGACGCCATGACCCATTCGCCGTTTTCGGTTTTAAAGACGCAGGGACTTCCGATTGCGGCACGACCGACATCGGTGTAAGAGGCACCGCCGGCAGAGCTTTTTTCGAAGTTGTAGCCGCCGATAAGCTTAAAGCCTTTTGTGTACTGATTATTCTTTCTTGAAGCGGAGAATTCATCCATCGCATTGCCGAGATAGTCCACATACGGTCCCTGAATACTCTTCGATCTTGCGACCCGGATGTTATAGTTTGTCTGTTCGTCGCCGTAAGTTGTAAACAGATAGAAATACTTGTTTTCGCTGTTATAAATGATATCGGCGGCGGTAATCATACTGCCCTCATTCTTTCCGAGAGCGGGAACCTTTCCGGGTCTTGCAATCAGCTTACCGGTTTTGAACCGGTCTTTTCCGTGAACGGTCGAAATCTCTTCGCCCTGATTGCTAAGACTGCTCTTTTGCTTCAGCAAGCCGGTTCTTCCGTCAAGTTCAACAAGATAAATACCGCCCTGAAGCTTATCCTCGCCGTAATAAGAGCCATAAGACATATACAGCTTTCCGGAAGCGGAGATCACGTTCGGGTGAACGGCCATACTTGCGTCATAATACGAATAGCCGATATCGTTCTTATTTTCGCCCTTGTTGTATCCGCAGGTGCTGATAACAAGGCCGACATCTGTCCAGATCTTGGTTTCGATTGCATACTCAAGATCATCGGTCTTGACACAGAAGATAGCCGCTTCGTTCGTATTTTTCGACTTGCACAGTGAAAAGTAAAGGTAATATGTAGATCCGTATTTCACGATGCACGGTCCGAGCGGCGTTCTGTCGTTTTCATCGGTCGAATAAACAAGATCGCTGTCATAGCCATGCTCCTTGGCCCACTTTTTCACGCTCGGGAACTGATCAAAGTTCATAACCGCAGTCGATTCGGCATTTTCCGGAACCTTGAAGTACTCCCGTCTGTCCGTCCAGTCAATCAGATCCTTCGAACGGACAACAACGTTATCCGAACCGAAGCAGTAGTAATAACCCGTCTTTTCGTCAAAGATCACGGACGGATCCTTAATATCGTATGCGTCCTCACTTCCGAGATAAGACACCTCAAACGGTTTTTCGATCGTCGGGCTATCGGGAAAATCAAGGTTCGATGAAGCGGTATAGCCCGCCGGCCTCTTGCCTTTTTTAAAGTATGCAAGAATCGTCAGCTTATGATTTACTTCGGTTTTATACTGAAGCATACTGACCTGATCGGTGACATCAACACCGTTGACATAAAGCTTCGAAAGATCATAATATACCGTATCCGTTCTTTCGGGGTTAATATTGATTGTGATGGTTTCTCCCCTGTCGCACATAACTCTGAATTTCTGATCCTCGCCGGTGCTTCCGCTTTTGTTGACCGTCATAACGCCGTTGTCAAAGCTTTCGATAAACACAGGATATTCGGACGGTCTCAGATAGTTCCAATACATCAGGAACACCGAAACCCCCATCGCAACAAAAGCCAGAAAAAACACTAAAAACTTTTTGAACATACTTTTCCCTTTTCCTTTCGATTTTTATTCAACGGTAAGTGATGAAATAATATCCGAATAAATGCTGACGGCCTTGTCATAAAAATTGCGCTTGACAAGCTCAACCTGTGACAGGTCGGAGACATAAACCTTCAGCTTCAGCAATTCGATTCCGACATCTTCGATAATAAAGGTCACATAGTACCCGGTTTCCTTTTTTTCGACCTCGACCTTGCTTTCCCGCTCAACCCGGTCACGGCTGATAATCCGCAAAGCGGCGGCAAAAGCCCGTTCCCGCAGCGTCTTGGGTAACGACGACTCGATCTGCATTACGTCATATCTTGCCCGAGGCGTAATGCTCAGAAGTTCCCGTTCGTCGGAAAGCTCACAGAAAATCGTACCGTTTTTAATCAGTTCGCTGACCGCCTGGTTGGCTTCGAAATAATTCGCCGTGTCATTTTCCTGAAGAACTTCAATCATTTGCGTCCGTTCAATCGGTGCGTCAAGCTTTTTGAGCAGATAGCAGACAAGTAGCTTGATATCTGAAACCGAACGCAGACCGCCGGACGATATACTTTCATTAAATGAAGCTTGTTCCATATTTTAACCCTTTCACAGCAGGTGTAAATCCATCTATAGTCATACACATTTATCATAGCACACAAAGTCATAAAAATAAATAGGTATTGACAATTTTTTTGACAAAATCAAGATAAAGATTTTTGCCCAAACGTTCTCTTGACAAAGATCATGTCTGAATATAAAATGACAGGTAATAAGAAAAAAAGAAAGGAACGGGTTGCCGACAGAAACAATGACTAAAAATTATACCACGCTTCTTTTCGATGTTGATAATACGCTTCTGAACTTTGATATTGACGAAAAGAATGCTTTAAAAAAGACGCTCGAAGAAGTCGGCGCACCGACCGAAGACACCGTACTGCGCCTTTATTCCGAAATCAACGCCGGTCTGTGGCGGCAATTTGAAAAAGACGAAGTAACAAAAGAAGAACTGAAGAGCATCCGATTCCGGAAGCTTTTTGAGACGGTCGGTCTTCCCTGTCCCGTCAGTTCACGGGAAATCAACGACCGTTATCTTGAAAATTTAGGTGAAGGCGGAGAAACCGTTGACGGCGCGAAAGAAACAGTCCAAGCGCTTTTTGAAAAAGGTTACACCTTGTATATTGTCACGAACGGTGTCGAGCACACACAAAAACGAAGGCTTCACAGAAGCGGACTTGACCGATACATTGCCGGCAGCTTTGTTTCCGAAAAAATCGGAATTCAAAAGCCTTTTAAAGCTTATTTTGACTATGTGTTCAATAATATAGATGAAAAGGACAGGTCAAAGCTGCTTCTGATCGGCGATTCCTTGGGCTCCGACATCAAGGGAGCACTTGATTCGGGAATTGACTGTGTATGGTACAATCCGAAAGGAATAGAGAACACGGTCTGCGGCAAGCCGACTTATGAAATTTCCGATATCAGAGACTTGATTAAGATGCTTTGAAAGAAGGGCCAAAGGAAGATAAAAGCAAATTTTTTTGAAAAACTGCTTGACTTTTCGAAAAGAATCGGTATAATAACAATAGTGATAATCATTATTAGTTTTAAACACGAACGGAGTTACTATTATGCCTGCGCTCAAAACCAGCAAGCAGCGCCAAGCGATTCTTAACGAGCTTTGTTCGCGCTGCGATCACCCGACCGCTGAGCAGATCTATTTCAAGCTGAAGGATCAATATCCATCGCTCAGTCTGGCTACGGTTTATCGGAATCTGAAACTGCTTGAAGAAAACAACATTGTTATGCGGATTCCCTGCCCCGAAGCTGACCGCTTCGACGGAAAAACAAAACAGCACTATCATATGACCTGCCTGAATTGTTCACAAATCGTTGATCTTGAGATCGAAAACGACGAGCAAATCGATGCTATTCCGAAAGCATTCGGCGGAAAAATCACCGGTCATTCGCTGATGTACTACGGCTACTGCGAAAAGTGTACGAAAGAAAGCGAATCCTGATTTAGTTGACAAGCCGATAACCGGCTTTAATAAAATAAAAAATCATTTTTGGAGGAATTTATTATGAAAAAGTATTATTGTCCCGTATGCGGTTACGAATCAGACGAACCCATTGATGTATGCCCGATCTGCAAGGCAAAGATGGCTGTAAGAGAAGACACAGCTGCTATGACCTGGGCCGCCGAGCACGTTGTCGGCGTCGGCAAGGCTGAAAACGTTCCCGAAGAAATCGTTATGGGTCTTCGCGACAACTTCAACGGCGAATGCAGTGAGGTTGGTATGTATCTTGCTATGGCAAGAGTCGCCCACAGAGAAGGCTATCCCGAAATCGGTCTTTACTGGGAAAAGGCTGCTTACGAAGAAGCAGAGCACGCAGCAAAGTTTGCTGAGCTTCTCGGAGAAGTTATCACCGACAGCACCAAGAAGAACCTTGAGATGAGAGTTGCCGCTGAAAACGGCGCAACCATGGGCAAGTTCGAGCTTGCGAAGAAAGCCAAGGAGCTCGGTCTTGATGCAATCCACGACACCGTTCACGAAATGGCGAGAGACGAAGCCAGACACGGCAAGGCTTTTGAGGGGCTTCTCAAGAGATATTTCAACGACTAATCTTTAAAGATTGTCTACAAATCAAAGCAAAAAGCTATGAGGTTTTGCCTTATAGCTTTTTTGTTGGGATTTTATTTTGGGATAACTTT
>JALEYA010000166.1 GCA_022779945.1 Oscillospiraceae bacterium
AGCGGTTACAACACCGCCGTGATCCCGATGCTCGAAGCGTTCGGCTGTCCGTCGGATTCGATCAAAACCTACGCCGAGTTCAAGGCTGACAAAAGTGAAAACGCCTGTGTGAAAAACATCGTCGCTCCGATTGTGGCGCTGCTCAATAAGATTGCCGAAAAACCGATCTATACCCTCACGGAAATTTTGCCGAACATGATTTTCTTCCTCGAAAGCGGCGGACTGACACAATGTATCGACAATCTGCTGGTACCCGTAACCGAGCTTCTTGATAATCTTTCGATCAGCGCCGATCAGCTCGGACTTGACAAAATCAAAAATCTCGACATTCTTGCCGAGGTATCGTCAATGATTCCCAAAATGATGAAAGACAGCATGACCCTTCCCGCTCCGGATCTTAAAAAGCTCGGAAACTTAGGTCAGCTTGAAACCGTTTCAAGCAAACGCACCTATCAGGGGAATGCCGCCGCGGCTTATTATGTAAAAGCCGACCAACCGGCGGTCATGGTGACATTGCTTCGCTATTTTGTAACGGGAATGAAAGACCCGAAAAACGCCGATTTTCTGACCGGTATGATGGCGGGCAATTCATCCGGGGGCAGCGACAATATGTTTGCAACCTATTCGGCAAACATCGGCGGTGAAATGGAAAAAATGACCGTCGATGAAACGATCGAATGGCTTTACAAGCTGTTTTTCCGGGAAAGAGCCGTTTCCAAAACAGCCGGCGGGCAGGATTATACGCCGACGATCATTTACGTTGAATCGCAAAAAAGCAAGGCTCCGAAAATCATTCTTGCCATTCTTTTCGTCCTTCTTGTTGCCGCCGTGATTATCTGTATCATCAAGCGGGAAGTTATTTTTGACCGGCTCGAAGAAAGACGGCAAAAGAAGCTGAAAAAGAAGCATGAAGCCGAAATTGAACAGTACCGGCTTGAAATCCGGAGACGTTATCTTGAAGAACAGGAAAAGCTCAAGGCTCAGCAGGCTGCGGGACAAAGCACAAATCCCGGATCCGCTTTGAGTGAAGGACGTATGTTCGCTCCGCAGGAAACCGGAAACAACACTGCCGGACAAAACAACCCGCAAACAAACAACAAGCCACAGACAAACGAGGAGGTGCAGTAAATGCTGGTATTAAAAAATATCATCAAAGACTACGTTACGGGCGACACAACCGTCCGCGCCACGAAAAACATCAGCGTTAATTTCAGAGAAAACGAGTTCGTTGCCATTCTCGGTCCGTCGGGCTGCGGAAAAACAACCATGCTCAACATCATCGGCGGACTTGACCGCTACACAAGCGGCGATCTTATCATCAACGGTAAATCCACCAAGACCTTCACCGACAACGATTGGGATACATACCGCAATCATTCCATCGGTTTTGTTTTCCAAAGCTATAACCTGATCCCGCATCAGACAGTGCTCGCGAACGTCGAGCTTGCTCTCACCCTTTCCGGCGTTTCCAAAAAGGAAAGACGGGAAAGAGCCATCGAGGCACTCAAAAAAGTCGGTCTGGAAGAACACATCAACAAACGGCCGAGTCAGATGTCCGGCGGACAGATGCAGCGTGTTTCGATCGCCCGTGCGCTGATCAACAACCCCGACATTATTCTTGCCGACGAGCCGACCGGCGCTCTTGACAGCGAAACAAGCGTTCAGATCATGGAGCTTCTCAAAGAGATTTCCAAGGATAAGCTGATTATCATGGTCACGCACAACCCGGATCTTGCTTACAAGTATGCAAACCGTATCATCAAATGCTTCGACGGTAAGATCATCGACGACTCCAACCCCTTCAAGCCCGAAGCGGCTGATTTTGAGAACGAAAAGAAGAAAGCCGAGGAGGAAAAAGCCAAGGGGAAAAAGCCGTCCATGTCGATGAGAACGGCGTTCTCGTTAAGCCTTCGCAATCTTATCACCAAACGCGGACGAACCTTGCTTACCGCCTTTGCCGGTTCTATCGGCATCATCGGCATTGCGCTTGTCCTGGCCTTACAGACCGGTATTAACCGATATATTGCAAAAGTGGAAAGCGACGCACTGCTGCTTTATCCGATGTCGATCGAAAAAGAAGCCATGGACACCGACAGCGTCATGAACACAGCACTGGGATTAAACCCCCTCAACGGCGTCGATCACGACCTCGATCAGATTTACGTCAACAAATCCTTTGATACGATGATCAATGCATTTGTTGCACAGTCGTCGGCCAACAACCTCAAAAGCTTCAAAAAATACATCGACGACAACAAGGAGAAATTTGACTCGTTGTGCAACGACGTTCAGATCAACTATTCCACTCCGCTGAACATTTACAAAGAGGACACCTCGCAAGGCGTTGTTCAGGTCAATCCCAGCACGCTGATGGATACCTTTGCCTCTTCGGGCGGCGGAGCGAGCATGGATATGATGAGCGGCTTTGTCGATCTTGACAGCTACACCAATCTCTGGAAACAGCTTGTCGGTGACAACAAAAGCATCAGCGAACATTATGATATCGTTTACGGAAAGCTTCCCTCTGCCTATAACGAGGTTGTACTTGTCGTTGACGGCAACAACGAAATCAACGAGCTTGTTGCCTACGCGCTCGGCTTAAAGGATCAGAAGCAGTTCACGTCAAACCTTGTCAGTGCACTTACAAAAGGCGAACAGCTTGAAGAATCCGAGGCAGAAAAATACACCTATGACGACATTCTCAACATGAAATTCAAGCTTGTCCTCAGTTCCGATTATATGGTCAAGGACGAAAAGACGGGGCTTTGGAAGGACATGAGAGAAAACGACCTTTATGTAAAAGATCTTGTTGCAAAAGGCGTTGACATAAAAATCGTCGGCATTATCCGTCCGTCAAAAGACAATGTTCTTTCCCTTGCCGCCGGCAGTATCGGTTACACACCCGAGCTTATGGAATACGTTATGGGCAAGACCAAGGAAGCAGCGGTTGTCAAAGAGCAGCTGAGCAATCCGAAAAAGGACGTTATTACCGGCAAGGAATTCTTTGACAAGACGGTAAACGACTTTGATCTGGTTGATATCGACCTGAACGACATCAATATGGATTATCTTGACATCTCGCCGTTTATGAGCATGGCGGAAAACATCGATTTGTCTCAGATCGACATCATGGATATGTCCTCGCTGTTCAACTTCGGCGATATGTCCGATCTTCAGAAGAAACTGATGGAAGGCTATCTTTCCGATGAACAGGTGCTCGCTCTCAAACAAGCCTATATCGATACCATCAATTCCGAATGCTCGATTGACAAGACCTATGAAACCTTAGGCTACTGCGACGAGGACAGCCCGACTTCGATTTCCATTTACCCGAAAGATTTCGAAACCAAAGCCGAGCTCAATGAAATGATTGACTACTACAACAACAAGGTGACCGAAGACGGTCATTCCGAATACACGATCCGACCGACCGATTACATCGGTATTGCCATGAATCTTGCCACCCAGGCGATCAACATTGTTTCCTACACGTTGATTATCTTCGTTGCGATTTCGCTTGTTGTTTCTTCGATCATGATCGGAATCATCACCTATGTTTCGGTTATTGAAAGAACAAAGGAGATCGGTATTTTAAGAAGTATCGGCGCATCGAAGATGGACGTTTCGAACGTATTCAATGCCGAAACGGTTATCATCGGCTTCAGCGCCGGATTGGTCGGTATTCTGGTGACGATACTGTTGGAAATTCCGATCAACCTGATCCTCAATCACCTGACCGGTACGACAGTCGGTGCCATGCTGCCGTTCGTGGACGGCGTGATCCTTGTTGCGATCAGTGTATTCCTGACGTTTATTGCGGGTCTTGTTCCGGCAATGATGGCGGCGAAGAAGGACCCGGTCGAAGCGCTCCGGACCGAGTAAATTCAAAACTCAAGGAACCTCTGAATAAATCACAGCATATGCTTTGATGTACAGCTTACTTGCAAATTTTCCGCCATATCGCACAAAAACTGCTTGAAATCCGCCAGGATTCCTGCGCAGCTTTTGCACAATCTGACGAAAAATTTGACGGCGCAATCTGCACATCAGATTTAATCAGAGCTTCCTTAATAATCATCACAGCCCGAGGTGCTTTCCTGCGGGCTGTGTTTTTTTTGCCGGTCAGTCGGTTTTCTCATGCTGTAAATTCGTCTATCTTTCTGCTTTTGTGCTGATGCTGCGTGGGCATTTACCAATTAGCAGAAGAGAACAAACTGACCGATTGCAAAAAATGATAGTAGGCATCGGATCCCCCTTGAACGTTCCGTCCCGAATGGATACCGTCCTGAACTGTACAGCATGAACAAAAAACAATGCACAAAATTAGTGATAAATCAGTTTGATTTTTTGTTGATATTATGGTAAAATAAACAAAGTTACCATTAGTTTACGAACGTGAATCTATATGTGACTGAAAAAAGCAGACGTTTTTTGTCTGTCAAACTATAAACGGGCTTCGGTTTTGTGTTTTCCGAAAGCTCAGGGAGGTAATTACATTGAAAACTTACAGTGCCGATAAAATCAGAAACGTTGCCATCGCCGGTCACACCGGAAAGGGCAAGACCACTCTTGCCGAAGCAATGCTTTATATCGCGGGGGCTTCCGACAGACTCGGAAGAGTCGCCGACGGAAATACCGTAATGGACTTTGACGCCGAAGAAAAGAAGCGTCAATGTTCTCTTTCGACCGCCGTGGCTCCGCTTGAATGGCGAGACACCAAAATCAATCTTCTTGACGCCCCCGGAAAATTTGACTTTGAGGGCGGCGTATACGAAGCGATGAGAGCCGCAGGCTGTGCCCTTATCGTAACTTCGGCAGGTTCCGGCTTTGACGTAGGCGCAGAAAAGGCAATCAAAGCCGCCGACGCAAGAGGACTTTCCAAGTTCTTCGTCATCACCAAGCTTGACGGCGAAAACCGCGACTTCTTCAAAACGTTCGACGCCTTAAAAGAAGAGCTCGGCACAAAGCTTTGCCCTGTTGTCATTCCGCACGTTGAGGACGGAAAGGTTGTCAGCTACATAAACCTTTGCTCCAACAAAGCTTTCTCTTACAACAAAGGCAAGGCAACCGAAATCGCTATGCCGGCCGATGACCGTATGCAGGAAATGAAAGACATTCTCATGGAAGCCGTCGCTTCTGTCGACGACGATCTGATGATGAAATTCTTTGAGGGCGAAGAGCTGACAAGAGAAGAAATCATCGACGGCCTTACCAAGGGCGTTGAAAGCGGCGAGATTTATCCCGTATACGCTTGCTCCGGCTACAATGCCGACGGTGTTGACCTTCTTCTTGACGCAATTGTTTATTCCGCCCCCAATCCGCTTACGGCGGCGAACGAAAAGGGTCTTGATGACAACGACAACGAAATCGACGTCAAGTGTGACCCGAACGGCCCTGTTGCGGCAATCTGCTTCAAGACCGTTGCCGACCCGTTTGTCGGTAAGATGTCCTTCGTCAAGGTTATCAGCGGTAAGCTTTCCGCCGACGTTCCGGCTTATAACGCAAGAACCGGCGAAAGCGAAAGAATGGGCAAACTGATTTCCGTCCGCGGCAACAAGCAGGAAGATATTTCCGCTATTACAGCCGGCGACATCGGCGTTATCACGAAGCTTTCCGGCCTTGCAACCGGCGACACGATCTGCACCCCGAAGAATATCGTGAAACTCAAGGGCGTTGATTTCCCGAAGCCGTCACTTTCCATGGCAATCGTTGTCAAGAAGAAGGGCGAGGAAGATAAGGTTGCCTCAGGACTTCGCCGTATCATGGGCGAAGATCCGACCGTGACACTCGTTAACAACGAAGAGACAAGAGAAATGGTTCTTTCGGGTCTCGGCGAACAGCATCTTGATATCGTTATCGCAAAACTGAAAGCAAAATTCGGCGTTGAGATCGGTCTCAAGGTTCCGAAGGTAGCATACAGAGAAACCATCCGAAAGAGCTGTCAGGTACAAGGCAGACATAAGAAGCAGTCCGGCGGCTCCGGTCAGTACGGTGACGTCTGGGTACGCTTTGAGCCGCATGACGGTGACGAGCTGATCTTTGAAACCGAAGTTGTCGGCGGTTCCGTTCCGAAGAACTACTTCCCCGCCGTTGAAAAGGGACTTCAGGAAGCCATTCAGAAGGGACCGCTTGCCGGCTATCCGGTCGTCGGTCTCAAGGCGGTTCTTTACGACGGTTCTTACCACCCGGTTGACTCGAACGATATGGCGTTCCGTACCGCTGCGAAGCTCGCTTACAAAAACGGTATGGCACAGGCCAACCCCGTCATTCTTGAGCCGATCGGCGAACTGAAGGCGTATATCCCCGACTCCAACCTCGGCGATATCATGGGCGACGTTACCAAGCGCCGCGGCCGTGTTCTCGGCATGGGTGCCGCTGACGAGCCGAAGATGCAAGAGCTTGTTGCCGAAGTTCCGATGGCGGAAATGGGCGACTTCTCGACCGTTCTGCGTTCGGTCACCGCAGGCAGAGGACATTACAGCCTGTCCTTCGTCCGCTATGAGGATGCACCGGCTAACGTTGCGCAAAAGGTTATTGAGGACGCCAAGAAGGAAGCCGACGAATAATTGACATCAACTTTTTCAAGATAAACACAACACACACAAACCGAAAAGCCGTGCGGAATTTCCGCACGGCTTTTCGGTGGTTTCTTTTACTTTTCAATACTGATTACTCTGACAACACCGTCGATTTCTTCAATCTTCTTTTTGGTGTCTGCACTGACTTCTGCTCCGACGTCAAGCATCGTATACGCCTTGGTTCCTCTCGCCTTACTGATCATGTTGTCAATATTGGCGCCGGTTGAGGACACAAGCTGGGTGATCTGCTGAATCAGAGTCGGCTTGTTCTCGTGGAAAACGCACAGTCTCGTCTTGCTTTCGAGATAACCGAGCGAGCACTCGGGGAAGTTGACCGAGTTTTTGATGTTGCCGTAAAGCAGGTAGTTTTTCAGCTCCTCCGCCGCCATCAATGCACAGTTGTCCTCGGCTTCGTAGGTGCCGGAGGCTAAATGCGGAGTAAGAATAACGTCCTTTTCGCCGATCAGGTTGTCAGTCGGGAAGTCGCAGACATATTTGGCAATCTTTCCGTCGGCGATGCCTCTCTTAATGGCGTCCGGATCGGCAATTTCCGCTCTGGACATATTCAGAAGAATGACACCGTTGCGGCATTTTGAGATGAAAGCATCGTTATATTTATATCTCGTCTCATCACAAAGCGGAACATGAACCGAGATGATGTCGGAATTTTTGATGAGCACGTCCTCATCGGTGACAACCTTGATCGCGTTCGAAAGCTTCAAAGCCGCATTGATCGTAAGATGCGGATCACAGCCGATGACCTTCATACCGAGGTCAACGCCTGTCTGGGCAACGAGAGAACCGATAGCGCCGAGACCGATGACGCCGAGGGTCTTGCCCTTGAGTTCATGTCCGACAAAAGTGCCCTTGCCTTTTTCGACGGTTTTTGTCACAGCGTCTCCGCCGCCCTTTAAAGAAACCGTCCAGTCGATGCTGTCAAGCACATTTCTTGAGGAAAGCAGCATCATGCAAAGAGCAAGCTCCTTAACGGCATTTGCATTCGCTCCGGGAGAGTTGAAAACAACGATGCCTTTATCGGTGCATTTGTCAACGGGAATGTTATTGACGCCGGCGCCGGCTCTTGCAATCGCCTTGAGGTTTTCGCCGAGCTCGGTTTCGTGCATATTGAAGCTTCTGACAACAACTGCGTCGGGATCTTCAATACTCGAAGAAACGTTGAAAAGGTCGTTTGTCAGCTGCGTGTTAATTTTCGGTGAAATGGAATTGAGGGTAAGAATGTTATACATGGCTTCCTCCGTAAATTTTGTTAAGTTAAATTAAAAATGATACCATTATATAAAGTATACACTTTGTCAAATTTTCTGTCAATGGTCAAAGCGACACCTTAAATAAAACTATTGTGATATTTTTGTTGAATTGTAACAATCAAAGCCGTTTCTGCTTGCTGCCGGACTTGTCAAGATTCTTTACAACCGACCAATAAAATGTTAAAATCGGCTAAACAGGAAACGGTCAGCCAAGGCGCCCGGGTGCGGCGCAGCCGCACATTTGCCGCGACGAAGGAGCGGTAAATGCAAAACCGCAAGGTTTTGTCGGGCGCCGTCCCGCCTTTGAAAGTAGCTTTCCTGAAACCGACCGGCTTTCCTCCGCTTATAATCTGCGGACTGCCCGATACAGAAAAGCCGACTCTGCGGGTACATCTTTCCTCTGGCACAAAGGAAGCCCGCGACCGCTTCTAACATCTGACATCTAAAATCCAACATCTGTTACATACTATGCGTGTCAGAAAAAAGACGCAAACGGTATTTATTCAGTGAAAGGAGGTTTTGCGTGTGACAGACAGCGAAATCATCGCTCTGCTTTTCGCCCGGAACGAGCAGGGACTGAAAAAAACAAAAGAAAAATACGGTAAACTGTTGTTTTCCCTGTCAAAGAACATTCTCTCAAGCGACGAGGATGCCGCCGAATGTGAAAACGATACATATTATGCTCTTTGGAAAAGCGTGCCGCCGAAAGAACCCGACCCGCTTTCCGCATTTCTTTGCCGGATTACGAAAAATCTGTCGCTCAAACGCCTTCGGGCAAAGACGGCACTCAAACGCTCGGGCATAACCGTACCGCTTTATGAGCTTGACGATGCAATCGGCTGTGACGAGTTGCAAAAGCACCTTGACGCAAAGCGGCTCGGTAAGCTGATTGACGGTTTTCTTGACACCCTTGACAGCGAAAACCGACGACTTTTTGTCAAGCGGTATTGGTTTTGCTGTGAAACGTCGGCACTTGCCGATGAATTCGGTTTAGGCGAAAATACCGTACATAAAAGACTTTCGAGAACACGGCAAAAGCTCAAAGCATATCTCATCAAGGAGGGCGCCTATCATGAATGAATACCTCAATAACGCGTTGAACGAAATTTCTGACGAAAAAATAGCCGAAGCGGTGAGTAAAAAAAGGACGAAGCGGCCGACGTTTTTGAAAGTCGCATCGGCCGCCTGCATTGTTCTGGCTGTGGCGGCGGCAGTTATTTTGGCAAACACCGACAAGCTGAAAACCGGTGGCGGGCTGACACAGTATCAGGCCGATGCGGTGACTTCACCTGCGGCGAATGTCGGAGGCGGCGAAACCGTACCGGGCGGAGCCGAAGTTTACACAGAGAAGAAGTGGGGCGAAAAAGAGAGCAACGAAAAATACGGCGAACTGAATTTTGACGGCAAAACGTATATTGCAACCGGGATGAAAACCAAAAAATCCGAGATCGGTGCTAAACTCGGCACGGCAAAGGCAAAAGGCTTCGATATTTATACCGACAAATCCCACGAAACCAACTGTGAGGTTTATGCGGTCGGAACATTCAAGAGCGAATTTCTTGTTGCGGTAAAATTCAGTTCGGACGGCAATTACTATCCCTACAAAGCCGAAAACTACTTCCCCTCTGATCTTTCGGATTTCACCGATACGCTGAACTTTTTTGAAAGCATCCGGTTCGACAATGACGTGATTTTGTCTTCGGATTCTGATGCCGGCGCAAGTCAGATCAAGCTTTCCGAATCCGAACCGCTTATCGGGGCGGTTTGTGAACTACTCAAAAACTACGGCAGTGCCAAAGCACTTGAATTTACGGACGAAAACTCATTAAAAGACGGCGAACGTGTTCTTGAATTCGGTGTGTCGTCTCCGCTTTTGAGCCGCTATTCGCTGTTTCTTTCCGTCTCTGAGAATGGCTATGTCATGACAAATCTTGTTGATGTCGGCGTCAGCTTTTTTGTCGGAAGAGACGCCGTAAAAAATCTTTTTGAAAAAGCGGACAAAACCGGCGGAAAAAAGTATATTCAGACCACAACGCCGCCTTATCCGACCGGAAGCGAACCGTCAACTGTCTTCAAGACAACCGTCGGGGTCAGTCAGGTCACCGAAGCGTACGAAAACGACGCCGTCAGCGTGATCGATATAAGCGACGAGATATACTCGGAAACATCACAAGCAGCGCAAAAGGAGGAATAAGGAATGAAAAAGGGAATAAAGGTTATCATCGGTGTTTTTGCCGTCGTGTTTACACTTTGGCTCACTATGTTTTCGGTGGACTGTAACCGTTGCGCAAGCCTGAAGGCACCGGTTTTCGCAATCGAAAAAACAAGCCGAAACAAAGTGATCGATTACGTTGGTCTTGGATACACGGCGCAGGTTGAAAAAGGCAAGAATGCCGAACCGGGTCGGGACGACGTCGTCATCCGTTCCGAGCTCCGGCTATTCGGTAAGATCGTCTCCGCCGCAATCGCATAAACAATTCGCAACAATCGTACAAAACAGCGGAAATATCCTTACAGGCAACTTATAAGCCAACTATCTCTTTTCGGCATATTCTCATACAGCATAATAAGCGATCAAACCCGTCCGCAACCGATATGCAACCTTCGGTTGCGGAATTGTCATGCACAATCGGTTGCTTTTCAGACCGGCTGTTGCTATAATTTTTTCAAAAGGAGGAGACAGCATGAAAATCAACGAAAAAATCTATATTCTCCGAAAAAAGTTCGGCTGGTCACAGGACGAGCTTGCCGATAAGCTTTCGGTTTCCCGCCAGTCCGTTTCAAAATGGGAAACGGGCGACAGTATGCCCGAATCGGCAAAGCTGTTGGCACTTGCGAAGATATTTTCCGTAACAACGGATTATCTTTTAGATGACAGCAAGGAGGAGTACGTTCCCCCTGAGTCAGAAAAAAGCCCCGACACCACCGACAAGATTCCGGGCAAGTCCGAATCCTTGTTCCGCAATTACGGCTGGATTCTCGGTGTTGTGCTTCTTCTGCTCGGTCTGTGGCGCATCGTCAGCGCGGTTTCGGGTATTGCAACGTTTTCGCAAGTTGGTGCGTTCGGAGTCCTCGGCGGTGCGGCTTTTCTTCCGCTCATTTTTTCGGTACTGACGGGATTCGCTTTGGCGGTCGGCGGTATTATCATGATAAAGTATCTGCGAAAGAAGGACGAAGCCGGAAAAACACCGAAAAGAACGAAACGACTGATAATTCTTATCATAGTCGGAGTCGTTCTGATCGTTTCCGCGACAATCGCCGCCCACTTCGTGATAGATGCAGTCTATAAATTCAAGCCGCTTGACGAACACAGTGACGCAGGCTCCTGTATTGTTTCTTCCGAGACCTTCGAAGACGAATACGACTTTGAGATAGCAGATAACAGCTTGACAGCCGCTTCGTAAAAAACAAAAAAACGCTGCCGCAAGGATTTCCCTGCGACAGATTCGTTTTGTATTATATGCCCGTTTTATCCTTTCAGATAAGCGAGTGCCTCGTCAAGATGCGCCAGCGCCTTGAACAGGTCGGTGAAGATAACAAAGACCTTTTTGATGAACATATCAAAGCTGTTTTTCTTCGTGACGGTAAGCGTTTCGGTGTTTTCGGTAAAGTCGGCGGTCTTTTTTATCGTGAAAACAGCACTGATTGCGGCGTGGTCGGAAAGGCTTGCGCCGTCTTCGTCACGGAAGAATTTGTAGGAACACTCGGTCGGCTCGATTTCGACACCACCGCCGTTTTTGTAAAGCACCTTTTCAACGGAATCCCATTTGCCCCACTTCTGACCCCATGAGGTTCCGTAAGTTTCTTTATAATAGGATAAATCGCTGTAATCGCCGCCGTTGTTGATTTCGAGCCACGCATCTTTCAGCCCGGCTTTTTCATAAAGAATTGCGCCGATATTGCAATTTTTCGACTCGCTGACCGAAGCGTTGAAGTCGCCGACAACGATAACAGGTCTGTCGGCAGGCTTGGAAAGAATCAGTTCGGCAAGCTGATTGAAGTTGTCCTCTCTTGCAGCAAGCGAACCCTCGTCGCTGAATGCGTCCGCATGAATATCGTATAAATCGGCATAAACACCGTCTGCGATTTCGACTACGCAGTATAAAATGCCCTTGGGTGTCATTTCGTCCGCGCCGTCGTTGATCACGCCGTATGCGCTGTTCCACTTTGTTCTTTTTTCGTTGTAAACGGTCGTTTTTGCGTACACGTTCATGCCGTCACCGCCGGGAACACCGCCCGTGTGGATCGTTCTGTACGGATAGGCAGACGAAAGTCCGGCATAGAGCGAATCGTTGTAGCCGAAGTCCTCCTGGGTAGCGATGATGTCGTAATTGTCGGCATTCAACTGTTTTCCGATCAGCTTCTGATTGCCGTTTACATCAACGCCGCCCTCTTTGCCGAGGATATATTTCAGATTCGGAAGTCCGGCAACGTTGTAGCAGACAATGCTGAAGCTGTCGCCGTCCGCCGCCGAAGCACCGACCACAAGACCGCTCGCCACCATGATAACGCACAAAAGAACAGACAGCAGCTTTTTCATTCTTTTCATAATAAATCCCCCTTATAAACCTTTGATTGTACTAATTATCCGAACAGCCATTCAAGCAGATTGATGTTGTACCCCGCTTCTCTGACTTCGGAAAAAATACTGAAATTGTTAATGAACGAATAGATCGTACCGATAAGCCTGATAAGACTATCAAACGGATTTCTCGTTTTATCCGGATGACCGCCGTTTTCTTGGGTTTTCGTAATCGTAAAGGTGTTGAACAATTCGTCCGATTCGAGCGTATACGAATTGACGGTCAGCGTGTCGCCGTCAAAGTCGAGAAGATTATACATTGCCTCCGGGGCAAGATAAGCGTAGCCGGCATTCTTTCCGAGCGGGGCTTCGGTTGCCGTTTCGGGGCGGTTGACGGCACCGGAGGTAAAATAGATCGTACCTTTCGGATCGGTCATTTCGCTTTGATA
>JALEYA010000174.1 GCA_022779945.1 Oscillospiraceae bacterium
AAAACGGCATCTATGTCGGCGGAAGTTACACGAAAGGGACACTTTTGGGACAGTACAACGCCGGCTGAAAAAAGGCAGCCTCTAAAAACTCCAGGTATTTGGCATAGTGCACAAATGATGTCGGATTGAAGCAGACGAAAGTCAAAGCCGATACGGTTTTAAGCGATGAATTTCCGCCGATACTGCGTCAGAAATGCTCGAAATGCGTCAGCATTTCTCCGCTTTCTTTCTTGTCTCGACAAAAATTAATTCGCTTAAAACTTCGCAGAACCTGAAGTCAAATATTTTGCGTGCAGCGTAATGCTTTGAACCGCAGGCATACTGACGTATGTCAAGGTGAAAAGTGTTGCGATGTGCGTGAAATATTTGACTTCAAGCGTATCGGATTTGGCTTTCGTCTGCTTCGGCAAAATGACGCAGGAATACTTTGTGTATTTCAAGGAATTTTAACGACAAAGACGGCATTAGTTGGGTGCTATGACAAATGCCGGGACGTTTTTAGAGGTTGCCAAAATATCATTGACAAAAAAGTAAAAAAGTGATAAAGTATAGTGCGTATTATGCGACCGAAACAATCCGGATATAATACGCACTATTTTTGACAGGAGTATTGAAGTTATGAAAAAGCTGATACCGATTTTGCTTTCCGTTTTACTGATTCTTTCTTTTGCCTCTTGTAAAAGTGCCGACACTGAAAAATGGCAAAGCAACGAAACGTTCTCTGACGTTCAGGTTTACAAATACGGCGACACCATTTCGGCTGAATTTGCATCAGAAGCCAACATCAAGATCAAAGACAACAACTATGACCACTTCGTCAAGTACATAGACGACCTGAAGGCCGCCGGCTTCCGCTATCTGAAAAACGGTGACGTTCCCGAAAACTATAATCTCAACAACGGAACCGCCAGCTGGCGCTGCACGAACGGCAAGGTCTATCTTCAGCTGATTTTCAGCGAGGACGGAACCAACAGCTGCGAAATGTTCGGCTGTAATCTTCAGATCTACGGCTACAGCACAAAGCCCGAATCCTGGGGCAGCAGCGAAGACGAGTCGGAAACCAAGAAAAACAGCAAAGAAACAAAGACCGACAACAGCAAAAAATCAGACAAGGCCGAGACAACCGCCGCCGTGTCCGAATAATTACATTTACAGAAGGATTGGTGAATTTTTCATGTCAGGACATTCAAAATGGAGTACGATTAAGCGCAAAAAGGAAAAGACGGACAACGCAAGAGCAAAAGTCTTTACCAAAATCGGCCGTGAGATTGCCGTTGCCGTAAAAGAGGGCGGCCCTGACCCCGCTTCTAACTCAAAGCTGAAGGATATTAGTGCCAAAGCCAAGGCCAACAACGTCCCGAACGACAACATTGACCGTATCATCAAGAAGGCCTCCGGTGACGGAAACAGCGCCAACTACGAGGAAATTATCTATGAAGGCTACGGCCCGTCGGGTATCGCCGTTATGGTCGAAACCCTCACCGACAACCGTAACCGTACCGCCGCCGAAATGCGCCACTATTTCGACAAGAATAAGGGCAACATGGGTCAGAGCGGCTGTGTTTCGTTCATGTTCTCCCACTGCGGCTCCATCGTTATCGAAGCCGAGGATATGGATGAAGAAAAGCTGATGGAGGACGCGCTTGAAGCCGGTGCTTCCGACTTTATCCGGGACGAGGACGTATTTATCGTCAGAACCGAGCCGAACGACTTAGGTCTTGTCCGCGACGACCTTGAAGAAAAGGGCTACCAATTCGTTTCCGCCGAGCTTGAATACATTCCCTCCACCTACACGAAGCTTACCGACGAAGAAGACCTGAAGATGATGAGCCGACTTCTTGACATGATGGAAGAAAACGACGATGTTCAGGACGTATGGCACAACCTGGAAAATCCCGAGGATCTTCCGTGATTTCGCAGATGAATAAAACAACAGCGTCACTGTATCCGCACGGTGACGCTGTTCTTATGTTATGATGTTTACTCTTTCATTTCCGTTTTTTCCGGCTTCTCCTTTTTCTTGGCGAAGATGATGAACTTGCTCAAAACATAGTTGATGATAACAACGAGAACGCCTAAGATCAGCTTGGCAACGATTTTACCGCTGAGCGAAACAACGATAAAATTGAACGTCTTTTCGTCGAAATGAAGAAGCTCAACAAAGAACCACAATCCCGCCTGTTCAATAAAATACGAAGCCACTCTCGCCCCGACAAAGGACGGGATTTCTTTTTTTAAAACGTCGAATTTCCAGCTCTTGCTCTCGAACACAAACAGCTTGTTCGTGATGTAAGCGAAAACAACGGCGGCGATCCAGGCGATGGAATTGGTCAGCAGATAAAGCTTTCCGCCGAATACAACATCAAATGCCTTGAATACAACAAGGTTGACAAGCGTTGTCAGCACACCGAAAAGGACATAGGTGATCGTCTCTTTGTTCAGCAGTGCATGGATCAGTTTTTTGATTTTTTCCATATTTTTGCTTCTTTCTTATTTTACTTCTTTTTTGGCTTTTCTTTTTTCCGCCGCTTTTTCGAAAAGCTTTTCAAGCTGCGGATAGAGCGCCTTCATAATCAGTATGCCGATCAATGCGTAAACGACGCCGAAAAGCGCGCCGAAAATGACATCCGTCGGATAATGAACCTCCACATAGATTCTTGTAAAGCCCATAATGAACGCAAAAACAGTCGTCGGAATTCCGATCTTGCGGTCATACCACAAAACGGCAATCGCCGCCGCAAAAGCGGACGAGGTATGTCCGGACGGGAAGGAGTAGCTTGACGGCTCGGACACAAGAGCCGGGAACCGATAGCTTTCGGCCCACCAGGCATATTTGACCGGGTCGGTATCGGCAAGATTGAACGGTCTCGGCCGGGCAAAAAGTTCTTTTAAGATCAGGTTGTTTCCGACCTCCATGACGACAAGCGCCACCAGCACGGCAACACCGGCTTTGCGGTATTTTTTGGTGCAGATCAGAGCCAGGGCTAAAAGAATAAAAATGATGCCGCCCTCGCCCAACGTCGTAATCGCGATCATGATCTTGTCAAAAAAAGTTCCCTGAATGGTCTGGATCCATTCAAAAATTCTCAGATCAAAGTGTAAAAAAGGATCAAACAAAGCAGTCATTTTACCGCCTCCTTATTTTCATTAAAGCTCAAACAGCTTCTTGAGCTGTTTCCCCGCCGCACCGACCGTCAGCGCAACGATTTCGTCGCCGCCCATAATCACGGTGTTTCCGCGCGGGATCATGAACATTCCGCTTCTTTTGAGGTAGACGAGAACGCACTCGCTCGGCACCGCAAGCTCACAGACCTTTTTGCCCGAGAGTGTCCAGTTGAGCGGAATATTGTATTCGCTGATTACGGCGTTGCTCGTGCCGATGTCGGCGATAAACTGAACCTGCGCGCCGTCGATTTCGTGTTCGATAAACTGCGTGATGACCTGCGTCGTATCCAGAACAAGGTCAACGCCTAACTTTTTCATCAGCGAAATGTTGTTGTGGTTGTTGCTTCGGGAAATGGTTCGGTTCACCTTGAACTGACGCTTGGCAATTTCGCAGGCGATCAGGTTGTCCTCGTCCTTTCCCGTGACGGCGATAAAAACATTACACTTTCCGGCGTTCGCCCGGGCAAGCGTTTCCGGTCTTGTTCCGTCGCCGCAGCAGACCTCGATATCAAGCGCCGATGCAATTTTCTCACACCGCTCCCGGTCGATATCAATCAGCTTTACTTTATAGTGCGAGTCGAGCAGATTCTTCGCAAGGAAGTATCCGAGCTGACCGGCACCGACAATTACTACAGTAGCCATATTCACCAAAATACGGATTGCCGCGTGCGGGCTTATCCGTTTTCCTTTCTTCTGTTATAGATCGGACTTATTCGTCCCAAAGCACGGCATAGATGATTTTATCCCCTTCTTCTATAAAGGCGTCCGGATCATTCGCAAGAATAATATGACCCGTTGCTTTTTTGACCGCAATCGGCATCTGAAGCCGCTTTGATACAATCTCACCCGGATGCAGACCGAGATTTCGTTTTTCCGCCTTCGCCGAAAGGAACTGAACACTTTCACCCTCAACGGTGATCGAACTGATTTCCGACGATTCATCGGTGACAAGGTCGAAGAGGATGTCGGACTCAAATCTTGTCGGACAGATCGTGTTGAGTCCGAACTTGCGGAAAAGTACTTCTCTTGACGGGTCAAGAACCCGGACATAAACCTCCTCCACATCGAATTCGGTTTTTAATATCTGCGCCACCATAACGTTGACATTGTCTTTCTTGGTAACGATAATCGCTTTTGATGCGTTTTCACAGCCCGCATTTTTCAGTACGTCCATGTCCATCACGTCTCCGCAGACGGAAAGTCCCGAAAAACTGTCCTTCAGTGCCGAAAACTTTGAGCTGTCCTCGTCCACCACGGAAACATCATAGCCTCTTTCGTCAAGCTGGTTAGCAAGCCGTGCGCCCGTAAGACCGCAGCCTACGATTAAAACATTCATTCGTGCATCTCCTTTAATAAAGACTCTTCAGCGTCGGGAACGGTCCGTCACGGTTCAGGGAAACCACCGCATACCGTCCGTCGCAGACCGCACCCGGATTGACAAGGCATATTCCGCCGCGATATTGGATGTCGGGAATATGGGTGTGCCCGTAAAACGCAACGTTCGCACGGACAGATTCCGCTTTTTCCGTAAGCTCGCCGAGTCCGTACCGCACCCCGAACAGGTGACCGTGCACGGCAACGACCGTATTTCCGTCGATATATTTGTAAGCCTCGGTTTCTTCTTCGCTTCCCCAATCGTTGTTGCCCCGGACACAAAGGAAGCTGCGGTCGGGATAACGGCTTTTGCACAATTCGATGTCTCTTGCCCCGTCGCCGAGGAAGAAAACCGTTTTACATTCCGTTTCACGCCCGATGATTCTTGTAAGATTGTTGACAATTCCGTGGCTGTCCGACACAACAAGCACGTCCATTCATATCACCGCCGGTCTTTTCATATGTTTTATAAAGTGGTCGAACCCGAATCGACCGTAACTCTTATTTTATCATAAAGCAGGTGGTATTTCAATGGATAATGAAACAAATCTTACCAAAGAACAATTGAGCGCCATACTTTCCGAATTCAAAAAGTCAAAAGAGACGGACAACGTCAATGTCGATGAATTTGCCAAAAAGCATCTGAACGAAAAACAGACCGCCGCGTTAAAGCAGGCGATGAAAAATCCGCAGCTCATCAAGTCGATCCTGTCCTCTCCGCAAGCGAAAAAGCTACTTGAAAAGCTGAAAGGAGACGGCAAAAAAGATGAATCCTGATTCCCTGAACGCCGATTCTCTCGGTGACATTATTTCTTCCCTGAGCCCCGAGGATATCGCCTCGCTTCAATCCATGGCGCAGAATCTTTTCGGCGGTGAGCCAAAAAAAGAAGAACCGAAAAAGCCGCCCGAACCGGCTTCGCCCTTTCAAGGCGGTTTTGACTTTGCGTCGATGGCGAAAATCGCTTCCATCATGAGCCTTTTTTCAAACGAGCAAAAGGATCCGCGGTGCGATCTTTTAAACGCGCTTCGCCCTCTTGTGGCAAGCGAAAAACAGCAAAAAGTGGATCAGGCGATCAAAATGCTCCGGCTCTTATCCGTGCTTCCGAAAATCAAAGAGCTGAATTCCTGAAAATAAGGAGGAAATCCGTATGAACGAAGAATATCCGAAAGAAGATTTTCAGAAAATGCAGCAGCAGGCCATCGACCGGGTGCGTGAAATGCAGAAAAGAGCCGTACCCGAACAGCCGCCGAGAACGCAGCCGCCGCAAAGACCGTCCCGGTTCTTTCCGCCGGGCGAAAGGCAGTCCGACCGTCCGATGCATCCGAATCAGCCGAAGCCGCCGCACGAGGAAGCCAGAAGACCGGACAAACAAAAGCCGACCGGTCAGGGCGAAACGTGCGAAAACCCGAAAGAGGAAAAGCCACAGCCGAAAAATTCATTGTTTTCCGGATTGAATCCGCTTTCCTCCATTCTCAACATGGACACGGATATGTCGCTGATCCTTCCGCTTGTGATGCTTTTGGGGAAAGATGGAGCGGACGATATGCTGCTGCTTGCGCTGATTTACATTATGACTTGACAAAAAAGGGCAAGAACACTAAAATAGAGCAGATGAAATTTATATAAAGGAGTACAAAAGAAATGACTTATGAATTTACCCCCTCCGGCGTATGCTCACAGAAAATTACGTTTGAGCTTGACGGAGATCTTGTGAAAAACGTGAAATTTACCGGCGGCTGCAACGGCAACCTCAAGGGAATCGGTGCTCTTGTTGAAGGCATGAAAAAGGACGAGGTCATCGAAAAGCTTTCCGGTATCCGCTGCGGCTTCAAGCGCACCTCCTGCCCCGATCAGCTGGCAAGAGCACTTTCCGAAACGGAATAATCAATAAATCTTACAAAATTTATTAAATCATATTGATTTTTCAGTTTAATCTGATATAATAATTGTGTATTTGCAGATATATGCTGCAGACACAAGAGATAGAGGCGCAAAGCTTATGATTCGTTTTCCCGAGCCGCTCAAACGGCTTTGACGGAAAATCAAAGGAGGCTTTGCCGAAGCTTTTGACCGTTTGAGCGTTCAAAGGCTGGGCGTCAGGAGAATATCCTGCCGACTGTCGCACCTGCGGAGGGCTATCACGGGAATCTTTATGATACTTGAGTGGGCGCCTTTCGTGCTCACTTTATTTTTTTTAAATTGGAGGACTAAAAAATGAAAACCAACAGACGCAGCAAAGCAAGACTGCTCCTCATGCTCATGCTCATCGTCGCTTTCGTCGTTCCTGCCTGTGTTTCCGCTTTTGCCGAAACCGAAGCGGCTCCCGTTGCCGCGGACGGTGCAAGAGTCGTGCTTGACGCAGAAGCTCCGGTTGACGATGCAGCAGCTCCGGCTGAGGAAACAGCAGCAGCAGACGCAAAATTCACGCTCGGTGAGGGTGAGGACGCCGTTGACTACGACCTTTCGGACGGCGAATCGGCGCACGCTTATGTCGATTCCTACGCCGACAACTTAGAAGCCGACCCCGACTTCGAAACGCACGTTTCGGCGGCGATCGCCAAGGTCCGTGAATCCGTCAAGACCTATGCAACCTTCTGGGCGCTTCTTCCGCCGATCGTTGCTATCGCATTGGCTCTTATCACAAAAGAGGTTTACTCCTCGCTGATTATCGGTATCATCGTCGGCGGCGTACTGTACGCAGGCGGCAACTTTGAGGGTACGATCAACCACGTTATCTCCGACGGCTTCGTCACGAACGTTGCGGACGCGTACAACATGGGTATCCTGTTGTTCCTGATCCTGCTCGGCGCTCTTGTTTCCATGATGAACAAGGCCGGCGGTTCCGCCGCTTTCGGCCGCTGGGCAACCAAGCACATCAAGACAAGAGTCGGCGCACAGCTTGCCACGGTTTGCCTCGGCGTACTCATCTTCATTGATGACTATTTCACCTGCCTGACCGTCGGCTCCGTTATGCGTCCGGTCACCGACAGACAGAACGTTTCCCGGGCGAAGCTTTCCTACCTCATTGACGCTACGGCGGCTCCCGTCTGTATCATCGCTCCGATTTCTTCCTGGGCGGCGGCGGTTGCCGGCTTTGCAAGAGGCGCCGGCGCAGAAAACGGCATCAGCCTTTTCATTCAGGCAATTCCCTTCAACTTCTACGCTCTTATGACCATCGTTATGATGATCTTCCTTGCCGTTTCGAAGTTTGACTACGGCCCGATGAAGCTTCACGAGAAAAACGCCATCGAAAACGGCGACCTGTTCACCAGCGGCACCAAGCAGGCCGTTGACGAAATGGAAGTCAACGAAAAGGGTAAGGTGATCGACCTTGTTCTTCCGATCCTCGTTCTGATCGTATGCTGCGTTATCGGCATGATTTACTCCGGCGGCTTCTTCAGCAAGGATGAACCGGTCGGCTTCATCGAAGCTTTCTCCAACAGTGACGCTTCCGTCGGTCTTGTTTACGGCGCATCGATCGCTATCATCTTCACCATCATCTATTATCTCATCCGGCGCGTGCTTTCCTTTAAGTCCATCATGGAATCTCTTCCCGAAGGCTTCAAGGCCATGGGTCCCGCGATCATGATCCTTGCCTGTGCATGGACCTTAAAGGCCATGACAGACAGCCTCGGCGCGAAGATCTTCATTTCTCAGCTGATCGAAGGCTCCGCAGGCACCTTCCAGTCCTTCCTTCCGGCGATCATCTTCGTTATCGCTGTCGGTCTTTCGTTCGCAACCGGTACTTCCTGGGGTACCTTCGGCATTCTGATTCCGATCGTTCTCAGCGTATTCGGCGCCGGCGACGCAATCACGATCGTTGCCATCTCCGCTTGTATGGCGGGTGCTGTCTGCGGCGACCACTGCTCACCGATTTCCGACACCACGATCATGGCTTCCGCCGGTGCACAGTGCGACCACATCAACCACGTTTCGACTCAGCTTCCCTATGCGCTGACCGTTGCGGGCGTTTCCGCTGTCGGCTACATCATCGCAGGCTTTGTTCCGAAGTGGTATGTATGTCTCCCGGTCACACTCGTTCTGATGCTCGGCACCCTGTTCATTATCAAGGCTGTTGCCGGAAAGAAAAAGGCATAATAAGAAACACTTACAATAAAACAGCGGCTGTCAATCCGGCGGCCGCTTTCACTGTTCATGCGGAGGGAAAATATGATCTACGCTGTTTCGGATTTACACGGCTATCCGCTTACGGGCTTTTTGTCGCTTCTTTCCAAAGCCGGCTTTTGTGACGAGGATTTCCTCTTTGTCCTCGGCGATGTCATTGACCGGGGCGACGACGGGATAAGACTTCTCGATTATCTTCTTGATAAACCGAACATTCAGCTGATTCTCGGCAATCACGAAGCGATGATGCTCGCCTGCTCGTTTATCACGGACATTGTCACCGATGATTTTTTGGAAAGCCTTGACGAAACGAAGCTTTCTTTGCTTCAGACGTGGCTTCACAACGGGGCCGCCCCGACCATCAAGGCAATCGGACAGCTGGCAAAGTCAGAGCCCGAAAAGCTCGGATTCATCTATGACTATCTTCGTGATGCGCCGCTTTACGACACCGTAACGGCGGGAAGCAAAGATTTTGTCCTGACCCACGCCGGTCTCGGCGGATATTCGCCCGGCAAAAAGCTTTGTGAATACAGCGACCGCGAGCTTCTTTGGAACCGTCCGAACCTTTCGGAGCAATACTCCGGGAAGTTCTTCACCGTTTTCGGTCATACGCCAACTGCCTTTTACGGCAAGGAGTATTCGGGAAAAGCCCTGAAAACCGACACCTGGATCAATATCGACGCCGGAGTTGCGTGCGGAGAAAAGCCGATGCTGCTGAGACTCGATGACAGGAAAGAATTCTACTTATAAGAAATTTTTGAGTTCATATTGCGATTTTAAGAAATTTTCATGAACAGACTGCATTTTTTTAACAAAAAACTTGACTGTAACCTATAAAAAGTTGTATTATTAGCTTAAGATGAAACAGAATACTTTTTAATCATCTGTACTATTTAAGGAGGCAAAGCAAATGAAAAAAGTATCAACCAAAGTTTTGAGCCTGCTTTTAAGTCTCGTGCTTATTTTCGGTACCGTGACCGTCGCTTTTGCGGCTGACGATCCTGCACCGCAGGCACCGGCTGTGACCTACGGCTCGAAATATTTCCAGTCAACGTCAGACAAGGCTAACGCAAAAATCCTTCTTGATAAGGTCGATGCAGCACTGAAAGAAGCCAATATGGAAAAGATGGAGCTCGATTTCGGTGTTGCTAAAATCACAATCGATTTTACAAGTGTTGACGGAATTTGCGGAACGATCGACCTTGTAAAGAGCGTTTGGAATCTCATTGGCACAAAAGAACTTGTCGGTGATCTCGGCGACAATCTTCTCACCTTAAAAACCGAAGAAGGTCTTGTCTTCAAAAACTGGCCCAAAGATATGTCCAGAAGCAAGACCGGTGATGTCGAAATTATCAATAGAGTCATCACTCTCATTGCGGACAATGCCAATGTGATCGCCGGCTTAACGGACGGCAATGTTGAGCTCGGTACGCTCGGCAATCTTCTCGAGAGAGCCGGAGTCAACATCAACGAGCTGTTCCCCGAAGGCGGCTTCTATCCGATGATTCAGGATATGCTCGTTCAGGCTGTTTATTCCGACACCAACAGTCAGGCTTATAAAGACGCGATTGCCAAGGTCAAGGCAAACGGAATCGACGCTTTCGTTTATGAAGACATGATCTCCGACCTTGTCGGGAAAGACCTTCTTCCCGGCTTCACAATGGACGGAAAGACTACCTTCGACGAACTTCTGAAGTCTGTTTTCAAGATCAGCTGGGACAACTACCTGGTTAAGCTCATCGCAAACATCAACGTTGACTGGTCAGGAAGCGATAACGAGGCTCTCAAGAAGCTCGGCGCCATCATGAACCTCAACGGACCGACAATCGACACCAACATTCCGTTCGATGAAAACGCAACCTTCGCTTCTCAGATCAACAAGATCATCGGCTACATGGCCAAGCAGTTCTTCCCGGGCTATACCGGTTGGAAATCGGGCGATGCAAGTAAGCTCGGCGCAAATCTCAATTCTCTTTATCTCTATGTTGCAAAAGCTCTCGGCATCACCGCCGGAATCAACACTTC
>JALEYA010000186.1 GCA_022779945.1 Oscillospiraceae bacterium
GCCCGGTAAGGTCACAATTACCTGTACTACAAGAGCGAACAACAAAAAAGCAAGCTGTGCGGTTACCGTAAAACCCATCAAGATTTCCAAGGTGACCTTGAGCAGAAGCTCTCTGACGCTCAATTATGGAAAAACCTTTACGTTAAAGGCGACCATATCTCCGTCAAATGCAACGAACAAGAGCGTCAAGTGGAGCTCATCGAATACAAAAGTCGTTACGGTGACTTCGTCCGGTAAAGTCAAGGCGGTCGGGACAGGTAAAGCGTACATTACCTGTAAGCCTGCCGACGGCGGAAACGGCAAGGGCGCGATTTGCCTGGTTGAAGTCAAGAAAATCGAAGTGATCGGTATTCTCCTTGATCAGACTTCACTCGTCATGGACAGGGGGGCGACGTACAAGCTGAAGGCCACCGTTTTACCCGAGACGGCGAGCAACAAAAAGCTGAAATGGGTGTCAACCAATACAAAGGTTGCGACGGTTGATTCTACGGGTAAGGTTATCGCCAAGGGTAAAGGAAGCTGCGAAATCAGAGCCATCAGCACGGACGGTACAAACTGCATTGCAAAATGTAACGTCAGAGTCCGATAACACTTAATAAAACCACCGTAATCGAGCGCATCGGTTACGGTGGTTGTCTTATATGCCGAACAACAATCTTGCATTGTCGTGACACTGATTGATAAGCGTCTGCGTGTCGACCTGTCTTACTCCTGCGATAAATTCTGCGCTTGCGGCAATCATAGATGAATCACAGCGCTTCCCCCGGAACGGAACCGGAGCCATATACGGACAGTCGGTTTCAAGAAGCAGTCTGTCATCGGGAACGTATTTGGCGACTTCAACGGGTTTTCGTGCGTTTTTGAATGTCACCGCACCGCCGAGGCCGATATACATATCGAGTGCCAGTACCTCCTTTGCACTTTCAACGCTGCCCGAAAAACAGTGGACAACGCCTTTCGGACGGTACTTTTTTAACAGCCTGAGTGTATCCTCATGAGCCTCTCTGTCGTGTATGATGACGGGGAGGTTCCATTCATTTGCAAGGAGCAGCTGACGCTCAAAAACCTCGATCTGTCTGTCCCTCGGCGAAAAATCATAGTGATAGTCAAGCCCGATTTCCCCGACGGCAACGACTTTTTCAAGAGTGTAAAGCTTCCTGATTTCGGAAAAATCGGCTTCTGTTGCTTCCTCGGCTTCATGGGCGTGAACCCCGACGGCGGCATAAATAAAGTCATATTTTTCGCTGAGTTTTACCGCCGAAAGAGAGCTTTTCAGGTCACAGCCGCAGTCAATAATCCGGTTTACGCCGTTCGATTTGACAAAGGACAGAACCTCGGCTCTGTCCTCATCAAACTTTTCGTCGTCATAGTGTGCGTGCGTGTCGAAAATATTCTGATACATTATCTTACCTTCGCTCCGTTCGGCATTCCGTCAACAAAAACGACCTTAACATCGTTTTCAGCGCAGTCGGCGGCAAGAATCATACCGCAGCTTTCAACGCCGCAAAGCGTAGCAGGCTTGAGGTTTGATACCACGATCACCTTCTTGCCGATCAGCTGTTCGGGCTTGTACCACGGTGCGATGCCCGATGCGACCGTTCGGTCTTTTCCTGTTCCGTCGTCAAGTGTGAGCTTTAAAAGCTTCTTCGCTCTCTTGACAGGCACGCAATCTTTGACTTCGGCAACGCGAAGATCGACCTTTGCAAAATCTTCAATGCCGATTCTGGCAACACCTTCGATTTCTTCGATAGTCTTTTCGCTTGCGGCAGCTTTTTTCTGTGCTTCTTCGATTTCGGCGAGCATTTTTTCGCTGTCGATTCTTGCAAACAGCGGGGTAGGCGTGCCGACAACTGTTCCGGGCTTTAAAACACCGAACTGTGAAAGGGAGTCGTAGCTGTTTTCGTCGCTGTTCATCTGTTCAAAAATCGCTTTCGAAGTGTCAGGCATAAACGGAGAAAGCAGAACCGCAATGTATCGGATGCTTTCAAGAAGATTGTAAAGAACGGTGCCGAGACGTCCCTTCTTGCTTTCGTCCTTGGCCAGAGCCCACGGAGTCGTTTCGTCGATATATTTGTTGCAGCGCTTTGCGAAGTTCATGACGGCTTCAACAGCGTCTGCCATACGGTAGCTGTTGATATATTTGTCAACGCTTTCGACCATGTTGGCGGCCGCCTTTTTCAGCTCGTCGTCGATTTCCTCTTCCCATTCGGGGCTCATGACCTTCCCGTCAAAATATTTGCCGCTCATAGCAATTGTACGGTTGACAAGGTTTCCAAGTGTGTTGGCAAGATCGGAATTGTATCGTTCGATAATGGTTTTATAGGTGATGGATCCGTCATTAGCATGCGGCATTTCCGCAAGAAGATAATAGCGGACGGCATCAACGCCCAGCAGCTTGACAAGATCATCGGCATAAATAACGTTGCCTCTTGATTTGGACATTTTGTCGTCGCCGAAAAGAAGCCACGGGTGACCGTAAACCTGTTTCGGGAGCGGCTCGCCCAAAGCCATGAGCATAATCGGCCAGTAAATCGTGTGGAAACGGACGATGTCCTTGCCGATGATATGAACATCAGCCGGCCAGTATTTTTTGTATTGCTCCGAGCTTCCGTCGGGGTCGTAGCCTAAAGCGGTTATATAGTTTGAAAGGGCATCGATCCATACATAGATGACGTGCTTGTCGTCAAAGGTAACGGGAATACCCCATTTAAAAGACGTTCTCGAAACGCAAAGATCCTGAAGTCCGGGTTTGATGAAGTTGTTGAGCATCTCTTTCTTACGGCTTTCGGGATAAATAAAGTTGTCGTTTTGCTCAATGTATTCTTCAAGCTGCTTCTGATACTTTGAAAGACGCAGGAAATAGGCTTCTTCCTTCGCTTTCCTTACTTCTCTGCCGCAGTCGGGACATTTGCCGTCGACAAGCTGTGATTCCGTCCAGAAGGACTCGCAAGGCGTGCAATAAAGGCCTTCGTATTCGCTTTTATAGATATCGCCCTGATCATACAGCTTTTTAAAGATTTTCTGAACCGTTTTTTCGTGGTAATCGTCGGTGGTCCGGATAAATTTGTCATAGGTTGTGTTCAGCGTGTCGCAGATTCCCCTGATTTCGCCTGCAACCTTGTCAACATACTGCTTCGGCGTAACGTCTGCCTGTTTGGCGTATTCTTCGATTTTCTGTCCGTGCTCGTCCGTTCCGGTCAGGAAGAAAACATCATACCCCTGCAGTCTTTTATAGCGGGCAATCGCATCGGTGAGAACGATTTCATAGCTGTTGCCGATATGAGGCTTTCTCGATGTATAGGCAATTGCCGTGGTAATATAAAATTTTCCTTTTTTCAAGATTTAACATCGCCTTTCAATAAACTTAATCTTAATCTTATCAATAATATGCTCATGTGTCAACAAAAAAACGGAATTAATGACGCAAAAGCAGAGTAAAAATTATCGTTATTTCGTTTTGACCTTAAAAGCCGGACTTGTTGCCGAATAGACATATCCGCTTGCGGTTTTGGTGTACGCTTTAATTTTATAGGTGTCGGTCTGTCCGGATTTTTTGCCGGTAATTTTAATCGAGTTCGCGCTTGTGTTTTTTAATACGATGTATTTCTTTTGCTTGCTGTCATAACGGTAGATGCGATAACCGGTTGCATTGGCGGATTTGTTCCATTTGAGCGTATACCCGGAGGTTGTGATTGCTTGCTGCCATATGGCAGTCACTGCCGCAGGGCAGGTCGAGGCGGTATAGGCGGCTGTGTTTCCGAATACAGCACCGCTCAGTGTTTTTGTATAGGCGCAAACCTTATATTTCGCTGTCTGACCGGCTTTTAACGATGAAACCTTGTAATACGTATTGCTTGTATCCGCAAGCCTTACATAAGTCTTTTTTTTGCTGTCGTATTTGTAGATACGGTAGCCGGATGCATTTGAGACTTTGCTCCAATAGAGTGTGTAGGTGGAAGTCGAGGTTGATTTTTGCCTGAGTGATGAAACTGCGGCAGGACAGGTCGAAGCGGTATAGAATGCCGTATTTCCGAATACAGAGCCGCTCGGTGTTTTGGTATAGGCACGAACCATGCATTTCGCTGTCTGACCGGCTTTTAAAGACGCAACCTTGTAATACGTATTGCTTGTGTCTGCAAGTTTGACATAAGCCTTCTTCTTGCTGTCGTATTTGTAGATACGGTAGCCGGAGGCGTTTGTGACCTTACTCCAATAGAGAATATAGGAGGAAGCCGTGGTTGATTTCTGCTTAAACGAGGAAACCGCAGCCGGACAGGTCGAAGCGGTATAGGAAATCGCATTTCCGAACACGGCGCCGCTTGTGGTTTTCGCGTAGGCCTTCACTTTATAAAGGTTCTTCTGACTTGCTTTCAGCGAAGAAACCGTATAAGAAGTATGGTTTGTATCCGCTAATTTGATATATGCCTTTTTCGCACTGTCGTAACGGTAGATTCTGTAGCCGTCGGCATTTTTGACGGCGCTCCATTGAAGCTTATACGATGTTGCCGTCGTGGAGGCTTGAGAAATCTTTGCTACCGTATTCGGTGCGCTTTCTGCGTCAAGAAGAGCTGAAAATGCGGAATAATAGGTGCTTGAAAAGGCTTTGACAACGGCACGAACCTTATATCTTGCCATGCTTGAGGGGGTAAGTCCGCTGATGGCATATTCGGGCTTGGTCGGTGAAGCGATTTTTTCGTAAATCTTCTTTGACGTGTTATAGCGGTAAATTTCGTAGCCGTCTACGTCGCTGACTTCGCTCCAATATAAGGTATATCCGTTTGGTGTTGTCTGCTTTTGTTTCAGTCCGCTTACTGCCTTAACGGTTATTTTGACGGGGGCAAAAGTGACCGGCTGGGAGTAATCGGAGTAGATCTTCGCTCCGGAAGATGAATTGACATAGGCTCTGATGCAGTAGGTTGCTCCGTCTATGAGACTTCGGCTTTTGTCAAGATAAACGCTTTCCGATCCCGAAACCGAGCCGAGAAGTTTGAGGTTGCCGTTGCTGTCACAGGTGAAGACTTCATATCCTGCCGCACCGGTTACCGGCGTCCAGGCAACTTTCACCGAGTGGTAGCCGTTTTGAACCGCTTTCAAGCCTTTTGGTACGTCCGGTGGCGTCGGTTCGTTGACAATCGTGACCGGATTGGCAAAGACGGAATACATTTTTGTGTTTCCGTTTTTGTAAAGACCTCTGACATAAGCTTTGACGGTCTGGTTCAGATTGATACCTGTGAAAACAGCGGAGTTTCCGGTGACGGTGGTTGCCTTTATCGGTTTGTTATCGGAATCGGTGAGAAATACTTCGTAGTAGTTGTATTTCGCATTTTTGTCAAAGCTGACGCTGATATTTCCAATGCTGTTTTTGCTGATACGGACATTTTTTACGCTGTAATCCGAGGCATTGTTGACGACCTTATATTGAATGACCTGGTAATTTCCGAGAGAATCATAGGCGGTAATTTCGACTGTACCGGCTTTTAAAAACTTAATTGTTTTGTCGCTGACAATCGTTGCAACCGACGGATCGGAGGAGATATATTTCAGGGAAAGCTCCGGGTTGTTTTTGAATTCAACCGGCTTATAGGTTCCTGTCGGTACAACCGTGTAGGTTGAAAGCTTGATAAAGTTGCTGTAAACATACCCGGTATACGAGGAAGAACCGCTTGAGAAGCTGACTTTTCGCCAATACGGATAACGCATGATGTTGTCGTAATAAACAGAGTCGGTAAAAACACTGTCGAGAATTTTCACCGCCGTTCCCGATGAAACCGTGAAAGGATATTTATCGTTTGAGGTTGAAGGTCCTTTTCGGATGTTATAGGTATTGCTTGCCGTTGAGAATGTTCCTTGCTGATTGTAAGAATCGGCGGCTTTTACGGAACCGGAGGTGTTTGTTTCACCGGTCATGTTTTTGTAAACGGGAATCAGAAAACGGAATTCAAAGTCAAGCATACCGGAATTTTTATACGCCTGATAATTCAGATAGGCGGGGATTGCGGCACCGGAAAGATTGGTCATGTATTGATGGGTAAAGGTGTTAAATTCGGCTTTCGGGTTGACGTTGAAACGCTGAAGATAGCCGGTTTGCTGTCCTTTAGAAATATACTTTTCAGCTATATACTGTGCCCCTCCCTGGATCGATTTTTTCGGTGTGGTCCACGGTCTTTGATAGGTTGTTCCGCTGCTTGCCCATTTAAGACCGCCGGCAATCGCTCCCGAAGGGTTGTCATTGGCGCCGATGTTATAGAAATTATAAATGCCGGGATATGAGCCGTATTTTCCGCTGACACTGCCGCTGCCGTTGCTTCCGACTTCATGAATGATTTTGGAGGCAAGAAAACAAGGGTTGGCATTATATAACTTTCCGGCTTCGAAAATAACCTGTGAATATTTTTCATTTGTTTTAACGGTGTTTCCGTTTTTGTCGAGGTAGGAGATAACCTTATTCTCCATAAAAGAACCTTTCAGAACGTGTTCAACCGACTCCACCGTGATTAAATTGCTGAAGGAATAGTCTTCAAACTGAAAAATACCTTCCTCGCTCAGGAAGTTTCTGGGATCCATATAGTAGGAGATCGCAAGCTTGTTCGCCCTGGCAAAGCCATAGTCTTTTTCGATGTATCTGCCTGTCGAAAAATTGAAATCGCCGGCTTCACGGCTTTTGAAAATATCCGTATAAGCGGAGTCATTGATGACAAGGCTGAGATTATCCTGATGCTCGCCGTTAACGGCACTGCTCCAGTCAAGACCGGTAATGAGCGGTGTAAACGTCCATTCGGGATGTTTTTCATGAAGATTCCTGAGCGCAGGCTTATAGCTTTCGGGAAAAGCGGAAATGGATGCTTCAAAGTCCGTGTCCGCCGCTAAGCTGCAAGGGAGGGTTAAGGCTGTCATAAAAACAAAAATCAAGGAAAAAAGCAAAATCCTTTTTACAATACGTTTATTATTCATTGGTTATATTCAGACAAAAGTCCGATTCCTTTCTGAATAGTCTCCCATATTGAAACACAACCTGTAATCGGGAAAAATACAGGTTGTGAAGCAATTAATCAAAGAATGTGCTTGACGAAAGTAAATCATCAAGAATGGAAGTTTCTTCTTTTTTCTCCTCGTTTGCCGACGGTTCGGCCGGTACTTCGGCGGCACTTAAAATCGAATCAAGAAACTGCGAAAATGAATCGTTGACCGGCTTTTCGTTTTCGGCTGACGGGGTATCGTCGTCGGACTCTTTGAACATATCGGTAAGGATAGAGTCCCCCTTAAACCGGATGGCCTGCTGATAGGCGGCGGCGATTTCATCTGCGGAAGGTTTGTCAACATCTGTGGTGTCGTCCAAGAGATCGGTCAGTTCGGAAATTGAATCCTCCGGCTTTTCATCAGCCTTTTTTGCTTCGTCGACAGGAGCTTGCACCGTAACGGCAATGTAGCTGGAATTGATTTTATTCATGAATTCCGTAAGATTTTCACAAAGCTTGTCTGCTGTTTGTTTGAGGTGATCGGTAGCGGCATTGATCTCGTCGACCGAAAAGCTGACGTTATTCTTGAAATCGTTTTCGAACGGCTCTAATTCGTCGGGTATATGCACGGGAGCAGAAGGCGCGTCAGGGTCGCGAATAACGCTGCCGGCTTCTTCAAGCTCTTTTATTTTTTGATTCAGTTCACCGATTGTGGCTTCAACCTGCTTCCTGTATTCAAAAAACTCATTTTTCATGCTTTCTATGTAGTCGATGACATCGTCCTTATTGAATCCGCCGATAACGGCTTTTCTGAATAAGCGGTTCGAATTATCCATAAAATTCTCCTGATTTCTATTAGGCAAACTCTAAGAACTCCAGGCATTTGGTATAGTGCACAAATGATGTCGGATTTGAGGCAAAAAACCGCAGGAATACTTTGTGTATTTCAAGGATTTTTAACGACAAAGACGGCACTAGTTGTGTGCTATGACGAATGCCGGGATGTTTTTAGAGGTTTCCTTTATATTTCAAGAAAATCTTATCATATTTGGGCTTTAAAAACAAGCCTATTGAAAAAAATTTAATATAATGTATAATCTTGGTATCAATACCGAAAAAGAAGGTGATCGATGTGATCAGTGAAAACGCAAAAAACGCACTGAGAATTCTTGCGCAATCGGGCTATCAATCCTATCTTGTCGGCGGCTGTGTCCGGGACAGCGTGATGGGGATCGAGGTCAATGATACGGACATTACGACTCCTGCCGCACCGGAAAAGGTCCGGGAGATTTTCGGCGGTTATAAAGTGATCGAAACCGGTATTAAACACGGGACGGTAACGGTAATGATAGGCGGAGAACCGATCGAGATCACCACATTTCGTACGGAAGGTGTGTATTCGGACAACAGGCACCCGGATTCGGTGTCCTTTTCGGGAATTTTGTCCGATGACTTATCGAGGCGGGATTTTACCGTCAATGCGCTTTGTCTTGATCAGGACGGAAGAATAACCGATTTGTTCGGCGGAATAAAGGACATCGAAGAAAAGACGATTCGCTGTATCGGAAAAGCCGAAGAACGCTTTGCAGAGGACTCGTTACGGATTCTGCGGGCGCTTCGGTTTTCATCGAAGCTGGGCTTTGAGATAGAGAGCGAAACCGAAAAAGCGATGTACGACTGCCGAGGTCTTTTGCACAATCTTTCGGCCGAGAGGATATACAGTGAACTGAAAAAAATACTGTGCGGAAGCTTTGCCGGGAAAACGATACGAAAGTATTATGACATATTGGTTGAAGTGCTTCCTGAAATCGGCGGAATGAAGAATTTTGATCAGCACAATTTTCATCATATTTACGATGTGCTGGAACACACGGTAAGGGTTGTTGATGCGGTACGGCCCGAGCCGTATATGCGCTTTGCGGCGTTGTTCCACGACTGTGCAAAACCGGATTGTTTTTCTCTTGACAGTGAGGGAGTGGGGCACTTTTATTCGCATGCACCGAAAGGCGCAAAAAAAGCACAGCAGGCGTTGCAGCGGCTGAAGGCGGACAATTTCACTTCTGAAAGAGTGGTGAAGCTTGTCAGAATTCACGATTCACCGATTGAAGCAGACGAACGGACGATCAAGCGAAAACTGCAGAAATTGGGCGAACCCATGCTGTATGATCTGATCGAGCTTCAAAGAGCGGACAATCTTGCCCAGGCTCCGCAGTTCAGATCGCGGCAGAAGCATCTGGATGAATTGATCGGGATTACCAAAACCGTTCTCGAAAAGTCGCAGTGCTTTTCCTTAAAACAGCTTGCGGTCGACGGAAACGATCTGAAACAGCTCGGATATGAGGGCAGAAGAATCGGCAGGGCACTGAACCTTCTTTTAAACGCTGTTATCGACGAAAAAGCGGAAAATAAAAAAACAAGCCTGCTTTCGTTTCTTGAAAGCAGGTATCCGCCGGCACAGAATTAAAGGGTGTGATAGTAGAGGACGATATCTTCGTAGCTTCCGTCGTTCTTCAAGAATCCTCCGGGAACGGTTCCGAGTTTTACAAAACCGAGTTTTTCATAAAGCTTGCGGGCGGCAAGATTGCTTTTTACCACGGCATTAAACTGAAGAATTTTAAAACCGAGATTCTTTGCGGTAATCAGGCAGTCACGAACCAGCATTTCGCCGATGTGATTGCCTCTCATCCCGGTTTTTACGGCGAAGCTTGCGTTCGAAATATGGCTGCAGCGGCCGACGTTGTTGGGATGGAGAATATAAAGACCGACGACAGTACCGGTTTCATCGTCCTCGCAGACGCCGCAACAGCTCTGAGAAGCAAAGAAATCCGCGGCGTTGTTTTTGTCTAAACAGTCAAGCTGCGGAAAGGCATCAGCGGACAGAACGACTTCGTTTCAGATGTCGGTCATCACGCCGATATCGTTTTCGGTATATTTTCTGACAGTAAAACTCATTTTTATCACCCTTTCATAAGAGTCAATATATCACTATTTCATTGTGCTTTCAACTCCAAAAATGTAAAAATAACAGGAAAATCGCCAAAGTTAAAAAAAATCTGAAAAAAGACTTGATTTTTTCTCATCTTTCAGGTATAATCTTGACTGTTGCTTCGGGGTGTGGCGAAGTTTGGTATCGCGCTTGGTTCGGGACCAAGAGGCCATGGGTTCAAGTCCCGTCACTCCGACCAAATAAGAACGAAAGTTATGATACCATTGGTATTGCAACTTTCGTTCTTTTTCTTTATATAAAAACCCTTGTCCTACAAGGCTTTTCGGCTTTCCGGCTCAAAAGATAAGTTTCATTGTGTGCTGATAACCGTTTCC
>JALEYA010000190.1 GCA_022779945.1 Oscillospiraceae bacterium
TCGCCTTATCTTCCCGGGCCGCTTCCAGCCAAGTATTGTCAGCACTGATGAGCTTAACTGCCGTGTTCGGGATGGGAACGGGTGGACCCTCATCGCTAAAGACACCGACTGCGCTGTGTTCGTCGCACTGCGTTTTCAGTGGTGTTATTATAACGCTGTTGATTGTTTTTGTCAAGCTTTTTTTCAAGTTTTTTTAAATTTCTTTTTCTTTTTTGCTTTCTTTTTTTGCCGGTCACAGCGCGACACCAATGCCGGGTCAGGTAATGCTTAACTGAAAGCTGATAGTCCCGGAATCGGAGACTCAAACGACGGCATGTTACTTCTTCTCTTTCTTTTTTCGCTTACGGGCACGGTCAATGGCCTTTTTCTTTGCTTTTTCCTGCGCTTTGAGCTTGCCTGCGGTTTGTTTGCCGGGGGCTGTCTGGCCGACAAGCTCGGACAGGGTAATACCATAAATTTCGGAAAGCGAAAACAGCACGAAAGCATCGGGAACACCTTCGCCCCGTTCCCACTTGGACACGGATTTGTTTGAATAGCTGATACATTCGGCAAGCTCCGCCTGCGTCATTCCGTGCAGCTTCCGATATCTGACAAGATTTTCGGCGACCTTTCGGTTAAAATCATACTCGTTCACGGCGTTTCTCCTTTTCGCTGTTTTCTTGATTCTACTATGAATGGAATTTGATGTCAAGCATAAATCTACTCATAGGAGACAACAATCTACCGGGAGGGGGTTTACCGGAAAGGGAACGTGGACTATACTTTCCGCAGCAGGAAAGGAGCGCAAATCAACATGAATGAAGCTTGTTTAACAGGAAAATCAGCCGTCAATTGCAGCCGGAGCCTACCCGATTACACGAAAAACGAAGAGGCGGCCAACATGATCACCCATATTTTCGGCGGTGTTTTCGCTTTATTTTCCCTTTTGATGTGCACGGCAGCCGCGGCGTGGAACAAAAACATACCGGGCGTTATCTCCGGCATTCTTTACGGAATTTCGATGATCGTTGTCTATGTGGTTTCGAGTGTCTATCACGGCCTTGACGCAGAAAGAGCGTACAAAGAGAAGGTGACGCTCCGGGTCATTGATCACTGCGACATTTACGGACTGATTGTGGGCACCTTTGCCCCGATTGCGATGACGGGCCTGCGGGCGGTCAGTCCCGTAACGGCATGGGTGTCGTTCGGGCTGGTATGCCTGACGTCGGTTATCGGCGTTATCTTCACAGCGATCGACTTTTCGAGGTTCAGAGTGATTTCCTACGGCGCCTATTTTGTCGCCGGGTGGAGCGTGATTTTTACGCTGAAAGCATTGATTGCCGCTTTCCCGAAAGCATTCATCATTCTGCTGATTGTCGGCGGTGCGGTCTATACGCTCGGCATGATTTTCTATGGGTTGGAAAAGAAAGGCGTGAAATATGCCCACAGCATTTTCCATGTATTTATTCTTGCCGGTTCGGTTATTCATTTTGCGGCGGTGTTCAAATACTGCCTCTGACGCCAAAAGGACACGGCAAATCAAAAACCGCTCAAGTCAAACGGCTTTGAGCGGTTTTTTGTTAATCGTTCAGTTTGTATTGTTTTGCTTTGACTTGTTAAGCCCGGCCGGAAAGACTTTCCCGACAATTGCCGTCACTTTTTCATTTTAAACCGCATATGATCCGTCATCTGCGAAATGAAGCCTTTGATCTGATCGAACTGCTCGCCGAAATTACCCGATTCCTCCGTGCGCAGGTTCATTTCCTTCGGGAAGTAGCGGTACTTTGTATCAATCAGGGTCTGCGCCGGACCGTCGATTCCAAGCATATTGAGGTCGATAATGTCCGAAAACGCAATCGCGCCGAGCGGCGAGAAGTGCATACAATCCGTCGTGAACGGCTTGTAAAGACGGGTAATATCGTTCGGCTCGGCAAGCTCATCGGTGTCGATAAAGCCGTCGCAGACATCGTTGTTTTCGATCCAGCGGTTGACCGCACAGCAAAAATCATACTGCTCCTTTGTCCAGGTCAGGTCGCCTTTTTTGCCAAGGAAGTCTCTTTCGTAGCCGTTCCACGGGGCAATTTTGGACAGATAGATCTTGATTCCCTTTTCGTGCGCGGCCTCGGCAAGCAGCGTGTAACCATCCGTCAGATCCTTCACGGTGACCGTCGGCACCTGCCCTTTCATGCTGATAATATTCGGGTGCGTGATGTCGTTGATGCCGATTTTGATGATAACCGCTTTTACGCCCGCCTGATTCAATACGTCTCTTGAAAATCTTCGGATCGCACTGTCACCGTAAAAGTTACCGATCAGTCCGTAGCCGCGGTGAAGCAGCTTGTTGCCGGAAATTGCCTTGTTCACAACGCTGATGTCGGTGTGACCCGCCGTCAGGATTCTTTCCGTAAGGTGGATAAAGGCATCGTTGCAGAACGTCGAGTCGCCGAACATCACAATGCTGTATGCGTCTTCACTTTCGCTTAAAACGTCGATTCCGCAAAGAAACGGAACAAAGTTACACGCCATGGAGCCGGAAGAAAGACACAGCTTTTTCGGTGAGCGAAGAGACGGTCTGTTAATCTGGGAAGATTTCACCTTTTTGGATATGTAGGTGACTGCGCTGTAAAGGCCGCTTGTGTTGACCACCGTCTGATTTTCGAAAAACAGGGAAACGCTGAGTTTTTCCAGCGCGCTTGTCGGAAACTCGATTTCGTCGGACACCGCTGTTTTTCCCGCCGGAATGGTCAGCGAAGTCTTTCCGCCGTCAAAGGTGACGTTCTGCGCGGTTCCGCCGATGATACAGGCGGTGTCGACCGGATCTGTCCGGGCAATGCTGACCGCATGGATCGTGACAGGCGTTTTTCCGTATTCATTGGAAAAATTCAGCCGGATCATTTTTCCGCTTGCGGTAACGGTGAACTCCGTTCTTGTCGTTGTGCCCGCTTTGAGCACATTAAAAAGGCTGATGTCCTTTTTCAGATAGTCCTTGAGCGAAATATAAAAATCCACCGGGCTGGTTCCCCAGCCGCCGATCCATTTTCCGCTATTGTCTGCTGATTTTTCCGCCATAGCATGATCTTTGATATACACATTCATCACTCCTATACTATTTTTATAGCACAAAATAGACAAATGTCAATATGGTTTATAAAAGTTTTTAACATTTTTTAATATGTTTGTGAACATTTCACAATTTTTGCTTCTTCTGCCTTTCCGTGCCATAGTCTGTCCCAAAAAGACAGATAACAGGGCAAGAAAGCCACCCTCTTTTCACCTTTGTCCGTTCCCGTATTCTGAACCGTGTATGCCGTTTCCCGAATCAGCTGACAAATTCAACGCTTTCCCGATCTCCATCATGTATGTTTTGTGTTGCAAAATATCCTTTGACTTACCGCCGTTTCTGTGTTACAATGGACGTAACAAAACAGAAAGGATACGGTCGCCGGGGATTTTCGCAATCACTACCGGCCGAGGGAACGCTTTTGCTCAATACAGACAGTTTTAAACGAGGCACCGTTGACCTGGCGGTCTTGAGTGTGCTCAGGGAAAAAGATATGTACGGCTATGAGATCGTGAAAGCCGTATCTGAAAAAAGCGGCGGTCAGTTTGAATTGCCGCTCGGGACGTTGTACCCGGTTTTATACCGCTTTGTGGAAAACGGGTATTTGTCCGACCGAGATGAAATCGTAAACAAACGGCTTCGCAAATATTATCATCTTGAAGAAAGCGGCAAGGAATACTTTCTGGCTCTTTTAGAAGAATACCGGAAGATTTCAGCCGGAATCAATCTTATTATAGGGACGGTGAACCGTGATGACGAAAACCAATAACCGTGAATTAAAAGAGTATTACGCCCGGATTTCAGACGCCGTACTCTGTGATCGCAAACAGAAAAAAGCTTTTCTCAAGGAGCTCCAGAGCAGTGTTGAAGAATTCAGGCTCAGCAATCCGCAGGCATCGGTATCGGACATCGAAGCGTTTTTCGGCTCGCCCGAGCAGATTGCGGCAAGCTTTACGGACAACACCGACAGCGTCCGACTGAAAAAGAAGCTTTCCGTCAAAAGAATCGTTCTGCTTGCCGTTATTCTTGCCCTGCTCGTTTATGTTGCCTTTGTTGTCATCAGCTTGATCGACGTCCATACCGAAGCGCACGGCTATTTTGAAGAAGGGATTCTGACCGTTGTCGGTATCTTAAAAGGAGTGACCGCCATATGAAAAAAGTTTTATCGCTGATCCTGTGCGCCGTGCTTCTGATGGTACCGCTTGCCCCCTGCGTCGCCGCCGAAACCGAACCCGAAGTCCAACACAATTCGGAAATAGAATATTTTGAAGACGGTTCCTTTCTGGTCGTCGTTACTATGGGGGAAGAAGAGAAAACCATGTCTGCGAACTTTCTGCAAAAGCTTCTGAACCTGATGAAAAAGCTTATCGCGCTGCTGTTTCCCAATCAGCAAAAGAGCGTGTCGAAAACCAAACACGCCGAATATTACGACGCAAACAAAAATTGTCTTTGGAGCATTAATCTTTCCGCCGAATTTACTTACAACGGAAAAACCGCCGAATGTACGAAAGCGAGCATTTCGTATAAAATTTACGATTCCGACTGGAAGCTTGTTTCGTCCTCCTGCGCGAAAAACGGAGCGGCGGCGACCGGCAGCTTCTCGTTCCGACAGTACAAGCTGGGCGTACCGCTTAAATTGATCGAAAAAACGCTGACGCTTGTCTGCAATAAGGACGGAAAGGTCTCGTAATGCCGGTTAAAATAATTCATACCAAAGGAAGATTGACCGCTGTGACCAACTATCAGAAAGAGCTTGACAAGCTGATTGAAAATAATAAACGGGAGGGTGTCACCCCCTCCCTGCTTCTTCATGCCTGCTGTGCGCCGTGCAGCAGCTATTGTCTCGAATACCTTTCGGAATACTTCAAAATCACCGTGTTTTACTACAACCCGAATATTTACCCCGAAAGCGAATACGCCCATCGGGTGGCGGAAGAAAAAAGGCTGATTTCGTCTCTCAAAGTAAAAAACAGAATCGACTTTATCGAAGGCAAGTTCGATCCGTCCGAATTTTACGGTGCCGTCAAAGGCTTCGAAACCATCAAAGAGGGCGGCGAACGATGCTTCCGGTGCTATGAACTGAGACTTCGGGAAACCGCAAAGCTCGCCAAAGAGCGCGGCTTTGATTACTTCACGACGACACTTACGATAAGCCCACTTAAAAATGCAGCGAAGATCAACGAGATCGGAGAAGCGCTTGCCGAAGAGTACGGAATCAGGCACCTGCCGTCCGACTTTAAAAAGAAAGAGGGCTACAAACGCTCGATCGAGCTTTCAAGGGAGTTCGCCCTTTACCGACAGAATTACTGCGGCTGCGTATTTTCACGCCGCGAAAGAGAAGAAACCGCTCAGGCAGAGAACGCTTGAGCGGTATTTTTATGCTGTTATTCGATTTCTTTTCCGAACGGAGCCAGTGACAGCTTCGCAAGCTTAAAAAACTGCTTGCCGAACGGAATGCCGACGATCGTCACGCAAAGCAACAGTCCGAGAACGGCGTTTTCAAGCGCCATCGGAAGCCCGGTGAAAATGATCCAGAAAATGTTCGCCACCGTGCTCACCGCCGAGCCGCCGTCCTTGATCTCTTTTCCGAACGGTGCCAGAGACAGCTTTGCAAACTTGAAGCATTGTTTGCCAAGCGGAATGCCGATGATCGTCACGCACCACAGCAGACCGGCAAAAGCCCAGCTGATCGAGCTGACAAGCCCTCCGCAGAGTATCCACAGTATATTTCCCATCGTTTTCATTGTATACACTCCTATCATTTTTGAAAAAATTCCGGCGGCTCCGTCAGATCGGGAACCGCCTTTATTCTATCACTTTTTTACGCGGTGTCAAGAGCAAACATTCCGGAAATCAGCCGACAACACCGGCTCCGTTGTTATCAGTTCAAACATCGGCGCAAAAACAAGCGACACGATCGTCATCAGCTTAATCAGAATATTGATCGACGGGCCGGAGGTATCCTTGAACGGGTCGCCGACCGTATCACCGACAACGGCCGCCTTATGCGCCGGACTGCCTTTTCCGCCGTGGTTTCCGCTTTCGATAAACTTCTTGGCGTTGTCCCATGCGCCGCCTGCGTTGGACATAAAGATCGCAAGCAGAACACCCGTGACGAGTGAGCCGGCAAGAAGACCGCCCAAAGCGTCAACACCTAAAAGCGAGCCGATGAAGATCGGAACGACGATAGCCAGAAGACCGGGCACGATCATTTCACGCAAGGATGCGTTGGTCGAAATGGCTACACAGGTTTTATAGTCGGGCTTCGCCTTGCCCTCAAGAAGGCCGGGAATCGTCCGGAACTGACGGCGGACCTCTTCGATCATCTGGTTGGCCGCTTTGCTGACCGACTGCATGGTCAGAGCGGAAAACACAAACGGAAGCATACCGCCGATCAGAAGACCGATCACAACGTTACAGTTGAGAATATCAATGGTCGTAATGTTGACCGCTTCTTTATAGGAGAAGAACAGCGCAAGCGCCGTCAGAGCCGCCGAACCGATGGCAAAGCCTTTACCCATCGCGGCGGTTGTGTTGCCGACGGAGTCGAGCTTGTCGGTAATCTTTCTGACAGATTTGTCAAGTCCCGCCATTTCGGCGATACCGCCCGCATTGTCCGCGATCGGACCGTAAGCGTCAACGGCAACCGTGATACCCGTTGTCGAAAGCATACCGACTGCGGCAAGAGCGATTCCGTAAATACCGCCGCCCTCTCCGCATTTGTTACCAAAATAGTATGCGACAAAAATACCGATACAGATAAACACGATCGTGACCGCCGTGGACTGGAAGCCGACGGCAATACCCGAAATAATATTCGTCGCCGTTCCGGTTTCGGACTGCATGGCGATCTTCTTGACCGGACGGTAATTGTCGGACGTATATACCTCGGTAAAATAACCGATCAGAGATCCGACGGCAAGACCGGCAACAACCGTTGCGGCAAGATGAAGCGAGCCGAAAAGCAGCCAGCTCATCACAAGCGTTCCGACAAGCACCAACAAACTTGCAACATATGTACCAATCTTCAGATATTTCGACGGATGTCTTTCGCCGCGCACAAAAATACTTCCGATAATGGAAGAAACCAGGCCGATCGCGGCAATCGCCAACGGGAACAACGCACCGGCAAGCACCTTGTCGGGCATTGCTTTCTGACAAAACAGCAATCCCAGCGTGATCGCGGAAATGATCGCTCCGCTGTAGCTTTCGAAAAGGTCAGCACCCATTCCGGCAACGTCGCCGACGTTGTCGCCGACATTGTCCGCAATAACGGCGGGGTTTCTCGGGTCGTCCTCGGGGATACCGGCTTCCACCTTACCGACAAGATCGGCACCGACGTCGGCGGCCTTGGTATAAATTCCGCCGCCCACACGGGCAAACAAAGCGATTGACGACGCACCGAGACCGAAGCCGAACAGAATATCGGCGTCCTTAGTGATGGCATAGACCACGGAAATACCGAGAAGTCCGAAGCCTGCAACGCAAAGACCCATGACCGAGCCACCCGAAAACGCAACGGAAAGTGCCTTTCCCATACCCTTGTCACGGGCAGCCTCGGCGGTTCTGACGTTCGCCATAGTAGCAACACTCATGCCGCAGTAGCCGGCGGCGACAGAAAAGACCGCACCGATCAGAAAGCAGATCGCTTCCGCCCAGTTGCCGATCAGAACGCCGATGGCGAGAAAGACAACCGCAACAAACACAATAATAATCCGGTATTCGGAATACAGGAACGCAGTTGCACCGTCATGAATCGAGCCGGCAAGCTCCTTCATCCGTTCATTTCCCGGGCTTTGCTTTTTCACACGGAACGCAAGAAGAAGCGCAACCAAAAGCCCCAACACGCTGATAAGCGGAACAAAATATAGAAGTTTTTCCATGTTTATCTCCTTTCATGAAACAAAAAACGGCGGGAAAGCCGCCTATAGTCACGAGAACGAAAGGGAGATTCGTTCTTATTGTTCCATAATATACCGAAAATGCGCTATTGTCAACAGAGAGGAGATATTTTGCATAGTTTCTATGATCTTTTTTATATATTTTTATATATTTTGCCAAGGAATTGTCACAGTTTCATGAGATTGTACTAAGCTTGCGCCGTAAGACAAGCAAAAAAGCCGCCTTGTTGTCAGGCAGCCGTTCTTATTCATCATTATTATCTGTTTTTGTACATCTTCTCGTAATACGCAGTGTACTCTCCGCTTTTGATCTTCTCCCACCATTCCCTATTTTCAAGATACCATTTTACGGTTTTTTCGATTCCTGTTTCAAAGTCGGTTTCGGGGAACCAGCCGAGCTCGTTTTTGATTTTCGTCGGGTCAATGGCGTACCGTCTGTCGTGACCGGGCCGGTCCTTGACGAATTGTATGAGGCTTTCGGGCTTTGCAAGCTTTCGGAGAACGGTCTTAACCACTTCAAGGTTTGTTTTCTCATTATGACCGCCGATGTTGTACACTTCACCGATTTTTCCGTTTTCGACAATCATGTCGATCGCCTTGCAGTGATCCTCCACATAAAGCCAGTCGCGGACGTTCGCTCCGTCACCGTAAACGGGCAAAGCTTTATCGAAAAGCGCATTGGTGATCATCAGCGGAATCAGCTTTTCAGGGAAATGGTACGGACCGTAGTTATTTGAACATCGACTGATCGTGACCGCCGAGCCGTAGGTTCTGTGATACGCCATGACGAGCAGATCCGCCGAAGCCTTGCTTGCCGAATACGGAGAAGAGGTATGAATCGGAGTGCTTTCCGTAAAGAAAAGGTCGGGTCTGTCAAGCGGCAGATCGCCGTAAACCTCATCGGTCGAAACCTGATGAAAGCGGATATTTCCGTATTTGCGGCAGGCATCAAGCAAGACCTGCGTACCCAGAATATTCGTTTTCAAAAAGATCTCCGGCTCATCGATCGAGCGGTCAACGTGCGATTCGGCGGCGAAATTGATCACCGCGTCGAAAGTTTCCTCTTCAAAAAGCGAATAAACGACTTTACGGTCGGTGATGTCTCCTTTGACAAAGCGGAAATCCGGGTTTTTCATCGCTTCTTCCAGCGTTTCAAGATTTCCGGCATAGGTCAGCTTATCAAGGCAGATGATTCTTGCGCCCGGGTGCTCTTTGAGCATATAGTAAACGAAGTTGGAACCGATGAATCCGGCGCCGCCGGTGACAAGATAGGTTTTCATGTTCGTTTCTCCTTTGAATTTTTTATTATTATACTGCAAAACCGCCGAATTGACAAGCCGGCGGTTGAATTGTTATGTTTTCTTTTTAAATTTTCGGTTGCAGAAAGGACAGGTGATCTCAATCTTACCTTTCCCCTTCGGCACGCGAAGCGTGTGCTTACATTCGGGACACTTGAAATACCGGTGCTCCTTGTCTTTTGAATGCTTATATTTTACGGAAAAGAAGCCGTAAACGGGAAGCCATAGCTTCATGAATTTTTCATTTTCTCTTTGCCGTGCATCAATGTTGGTTGACAATGCCCGGAAAAGAACGAAGATATACGGAATCAGACCAATCAGCTTTTCATATCTTCTTGTGACGAAAGAAAGAACAAAGGTCAGGATACAGCCGAGAGCGATCAGAAAAATATTGAGCGGGTCAATCCCGTAACGCCCCCGCATAAACTCACGCAATCTGTACATAATTGCAATGACGCTTCCTTTCATTTTGGTGATAATGACAATTATTATAATAAGCTTACTTTAATCAAAAATTAATTGATATTAAGTTAAGCGTAAATTTATGAAAAAATATTGATTTTATCGACACAGCGGTTTATAATGTTAAAAATTTCGGCTGAGCCAAAGCCTTGCAGACAAGGAAAGCCGGAAACGTTTATTGCCTGATTCGTTTTGAAAACGAAAGGAGAGTCCAAAATGAAAATCGTTAAAAAATATCTCAAACGTTACTTTGTCGACGCCATGAGTGCCATGGCCTTAGGCCTTTTTTCCTCGCTCATCGTCGGCCTTATCATCAGTCAGATCGCGAAAATACCGCATCTTGATTTTCTGTCCCCGATGACGGAAGTACTTGCCGCTTCTTCCCCCGTTGTCGGAGCCGCTATCGGCGCCGCTATCGCGCACGGTCTCGGTGCCAAGCCGCTTGTTATTTTCTCGTGTATCGCTGTCGGCGCTTACGGCTACGCGGCAGGAGGTCCTGTCGGTGCTTTTGCCGCCGCTGTTGTCGCAAACGAGGTCGGCTCGCTTGTCGCCGGCAAGACCAAGATCGATATCGTAATCACCCCGATCGTGACGATCATTTCCGGCGGTCTTGTTGCCATGCTTGTCGGTCCCTATCTTTCGAAGTTTATGACGTGGCTCGGTTCGGTCATCAACGCCGCCACCCAGCTTCATCCGTTCCCGATGGGCATCACCGTTTCCGTGCTTGTCGGTCTGATCCTGACCGCTCCCATCAGCTCCGCCGCCCTTTGCATCATGCTCGGAATCGACGGAATTGCCGCCGGTGCGGCTGCTGTCGGCTGTGCGGCACAGATGATCGGCTTTGCTGTCACCAGCTATAAGGAAAACGGAGTCGGCGGACTTCTTTCGCAGGGCCTTGGCACCAGTATGCTCCAGTTCGGCAACATCATGCGTCATCTGCAGATTGCGCTCGCTCCTACGCTTGCCGCCGCCGTGCTCGGACCGATTTCTACCTGTGTGCTGAAAATGACGAACACGGCAACCGGCGCCGGAATGGGTACCAGCGGTCTTGTCGGTCAGTTCGGCGCGTATTCGGCGATGAGTGAAAGCTTCGGCGCAGCCAAAACAATTGTTCTGATCGTTGTGATGCACATTGTTGCGCCCGCCGTTTTGTCCTTACTGTTCCACTTCATCTTCAAAAAGATCGGTCTTGTCAAAGACGAATATTTAAGACTTGAAAAACCCGAATAAAGGGGTATAATAGAAAGCGTGACACGATTATAAAGAAAGGGCGCGGATTTTCCGCCGGTAACGATATGAACGCCTACGATTTTGACGAAACGATTTACGACGGAGAAAGCTCGGTTCAGTTTATTTTAGCCTATTTAAAAAACGACCCGAAGATCGTCAGCTTTCTTCCCGCCGTCGTGAAGGTCATGCACAAATACAACAAAGGGCAGATCACACTTGAGGACTTTTCGACCAAATACGCCGCACAGCTCAAGGAATATTTCCGTGACAACGACGTGGATCTGATGGATCTTGTCAACGACTTCTGGGACAAGCACGAAAAGAACATCAAGCCGTTTTATAAAAAGATCCAGCGTGAGGATGATATCATCATCACCGCTTCGCCGGACTTTATGATGCGTGAGATCTGCGACCGTCTCGGAATCAAAAACCTTGTTGCCTCTCACTTTGACATTGAGACCGGCGACATAAAACGTGCCTGCTTCCGTGAGGGCAAGATCGACTGCCTGCGCGAAGACTTCCCCGACGCAATCATCGACGATTTTTATACCGATTCGATGAACGACAGCTTCCTTTTTCCGTTCGCCAAGCGGGTGTTCATGGTTAAAGGAAACAAGATCAAAAAAATCAAAGGCTGAGAAACCGCATAGAAAAAGCCGCAATCTGTGTTTTGCAGACTGCGGCTTTTTTGTTGCCGACCGCCAAAGGAAACGGTTGTTTCTTCCGGCTTGCCTTTAGTTGATGTTGTAAATGTCTTCGTAGTTTTCCCGTTCCGCCTTTGTCTGCGGCTCTGAGGGAATCAGCCCCGTACATTCCGTGGCGGACATTACGGTGAAGCGGTCGTACAAGAAATCGCTGATATCACCGAGATTGTACGGGTCATTTTCGTTTTTCCGATTCTTCCGGTGCTTTTTGTTTTGATCCAAAAAATCACTTCCCGATCAGATTTCAGAAACCGTGACAAAACGACGGCTTCATTTTTATTGTTCCCGGACAACATCGAAAAAACACGGAAAATGTTGTTTATTTTAAAATTTCGTTTGCGAAAGCGTTCAGCTTTTCAAGCGTATCTTCGTCCGCAAGATAGCCTACCGAATCAATGGCGGCAAACGGTGTCAGTACGGTAAGCGAAACCGCTGTGCCGTCTTTCTTTGCGATAAAAAAGCTGACCGTCTGTCCGTCAACGGATGAGTAGCTGTTATCAAACTGATATATTTCAAGGCGTTTCAAAAGCTTAACGGCCTGCTTCATCTGTCCGGCAGAAAGGTCGGCGTCTTTTCCGTCCGGATAAGCAGAAACGTTGATGCTTTCAATGTCGCTTTCGCTCAAATCCGCAAACGGCTTTCTTGTATCTGTTTTTTCGGAGAACACCGCCCCGTTCTTGATTTCGTTTGCGATTTTGCTGTCGGTCACCTTAACGGGTGACGATGCTTTTTTATCGAAAACAAGCGTGGCTTCGTCCGTGACTTTGAAAACATACTTGTACTGTCCGTCGGCGGTCTTACAGATGATTTTCCCGCCTTTGCGCTCGTATGTGCCGTAGCTTACATAGGAGCTTAAGGGGTCAAAGGTGAACGAGAAGCTGTTGTCCTTACGGTTCAGTATCAGCATCGGCACGGTTTTTCCGCTTCCGGCGTCGGTCATGCGGTATTCGGTGCCTGTCCGGACGTTTGTTTCGGCAGGTGCGGTTTGCAAAACCAGTTCATAAACGCCCCGGATGTCCTTATCGGTGACGGAGCCGAGAGCGAGATATCGTTCGCCGTTATTCTGAACAAATACATAATAGCTTTCAAACAAGCCCGTGTCGGTTTTCAGATACAGGATCTCCCGATTGTTTTCAAAAAGCTCCCCGACCGTCATATAGTCGCACCACTGTGAAGCGTTGACGTGCTTTTGAAATTCCTCCTGCGTAACAGCGCTGTCCGACAGCGTACCGAGAGAAATCCAATGACCGCCGTCTTGTGCGTTTGAATCTTCAATATACGTCAGAAGCTCTCCGTCGCTTGTCAGGAAAACTCTGATATTCGACGGAACCAAGGAAGAATAAACGCCCTTTGTCCATGTAACCTCACCGTAATATCCGCCGGCAACTGACGTTGTATTCGTTAGCTTATAAACCGCACGGAAAGACTTGTCGTCAAACGCAGTCGCAAGATATACATCGCCGTTCTTCTGCATGAGAAGATAATAATCGGTGTATGTGGCGGTGTCGGATTTCAGGCACGGAATTTCCTTGTTCTCCTCAAAAAGCTGTTCGGGCGAAACGGCGTAACTCCACTCGCTCGAAGAAATACGGGACTTGAACTGTTCAAGCGTCAGATCGCTTTTTGTCAGCTTTCCTAAGGACGCCCACCGGCTTTCATACGGTTCAAGGGATTCGTCAACATTCGTCAGCAGCTCTCCGTCGTCCGTAATCCAATACTGCATACCGGTCATGGCAAAGGAGGAGAAATAGCCGTTTTCCCAGATAACATCCGAGGCAATATAGGTCGTGTTCTGAGCTTCGGTCGGCATATCCGTAATCACAAAGCGGTAGGTTTTGGTCGCTGTTTCATCGGAACCGACACAGTCGCTGAACGTTACGCTGTCGCCGCCTTTTTTCAGCGTAAATTCGCTGACCTCATTACCGTCCGAATCCCGGAGCACTATGGTCACCGTGTCGCCCTCAACCTTTGTGATGTCAAAAAACGTTCCGATAAGCTCGTTTGTCGTATACGGGGCGATAAGAGCCGAGTCGGAACGAATCGTTTCGTTTGTGTCGCCAACGGTAGATTCACTGACGGTCAGGTTAATCACCTGCATATTGTCTTCTAATCCGAAGCCGAAAGAAGCCTTGTATTTTTCGCCGTCGATTTCGAACGGAAGGCAGAACGTGTAGCTGCCCTTTTCGCTCAGGTCGTAGCCGTCAAGATAATAAGTCAGTGAGTTTTCCCCACCGGGCTTGACGGTGTATGCAAGCGCATGATATACCATATCAACGAGTACATCAGATGTAACGCTTCTGTACGGATCGTCCTTTACAATCACAAATTCCTCGCCGTAGGATATATCTTTATCGGTTCCGTTTTGAAGCTTAACAATAAAATACGGAGATTGAGTTCTGACGGACGCTTCCGTGAGCGTCAGGGTCACTTTTCCGTCGTAGTCGGTTCTGCTTTCGTAAGCAGTTACGCTGTCAAAGTCGTTGAAGCCGACTCGAGTTTCGTCTTTTTTCGGGTTCGTCAGGAAGCACACCGATGTCACAATAATCGCCGCAACCGTGATGATGATTACCCAGAACGCAGGCTTTTTGTAATGCATCACGCCCTTGATTCTCGTCTTGACGCCTACTTCACCGAACGCTAACGGACACGCGGCGATGCTCTTTCTTTTGACGGTGCAGTCAAGAAGTGATTTCGCATATTCCTTTCGGCTGTCCTCGGAAAGTGCACGAATAACCTTTTCATCGCACGCAAGCTCGATGTCACGGCACAACAGCACATATGACACCCATACAAGAGGGTTGAACCAATAGACCGCAAGAAGCAGGAAAGCAATCGGCTTGATGATGTGGTCTTTCCGTCTGATGTGCGCCGTCTCGTGTGCAATGACATTTTCTCGGTCAGCGTCGGAAAGAGAAAACGGAAGATAGATTTTAGGTCTATGAAAACCGAGAATAAACGGCGACTCCGCCT